>CAZOGT010000156.1:0-7152 GCA_964579015.1 uncultured Acidobacteriota bacterium
GATGAAAGGGGGGATGCAAAGGGGGATTTATTCGAAGGGTTCTTTACTCGAAGCACGCGGGAAGCCCCGGCCCCAAAGGACACGGAGGCTTCCCGCAGAGAGCGCTGCAACGGCAGCCTGGAAATACCGGTTTATGACTTCATCAGGGAAGTTTCTTGACTGCGATCGTCCCGCTGAGGTTTCGCATCTCAATGACCGGCCCGCCGCCGTTGATGGCAAATTCAGATGAAACAGTGTTGATCACCGATCCGCGCCTTTCAAGTTCAATATTTCCGAACTCGGAGGTTATTGGATTACTCTCACCATGATCATTCCTGCTTAATTTGATCTGAGCGTCGACCGAGACGCGGGCTGAAGCCGGAAGAAGCAGCGTCAGGTCCCCTCCCAGGGTACTCATCTTGCCGGCGTAGGAGCCGTCCAGGCTGACAAGGACGTCTCCGCCGATAGTTGCGGCATCAAACCCGCCGCCAAGATTTTCCATCTTGATGTCCCCGCCGGCCGTTTCAGCCCTGGTATCACCCCGCACTGCCTCAGCTGTAATGTCCCCGCCTGCGGTCTGGGCATCAAGATCGCCGGATACGGAACCTATATTCAGGTCACCGCCGGCCGTGTGCAGGGACGCGTCACCGCCGACCTCTTCAACCATGATATCGCCGCCGGCAGTTGATGCTTTCAGCCTTCCCCGCACTGCCTGGATTTCAATATCACCTCCGGAAGTCTCCACCTCAGCATCCCCGGAAACGCTCCTGACTGTTATGTCTCCGCCGGAGGTTGAGAGGCTGCTGTTCCCTTCAACATCACTGACATCGATGTCTCCTCCGGAGGTTTCACAGCTCAGCAGGCCGACGATTTTCGCCCGGCATTCAATGTCTCCCCCTGAGGACTCCAGGCTGACATTGCCCCTGATCCCGTCTGCCACCAGTATGTCGCCTCCCGAAGTCTCGATATCCAGGTTGTATTCCGCGGGGACGCCAATCTCAAATACCAGAGAGTCCCGCATACGCGTATTTTTTTCCGGGTCAAATCTGACCAGGACCCCGTCAGCCGTCCGCCTGATCTCCAGCCACTTCCGGTACTCTTCCCTCATCCCTTTAACATTGACGGTAACCGTATCCGGGACATTCCTGATCTCGATATCAGCGCTGACTGCGTCAACGGTCAGGGTTTCCCCGGGAGTGACATTAAAGGTCTCGGAAACCACCGAATACTGGGCAGCCGCAATCACCTGCGTAAAGCAGAGCAGCAGCAGTGCCGAAAGCAAAATCATTACTCTGTTCTTAAACATCATGTCCTCCTGTGGATTTAATCTCTCTCAAAATAAAACTGCTGAAATTCATAATTTTTCCAGCCTCACTTTTTCCAGGATGGTATTCAGCTGATTCTTCAGGTAAAGGTTATCCTCCACCTCAACCTGTCTCTGCATGGCGTCAATATTTTCCCGGGATTCCGGGTCTCCCCGGTCTATCATTTCTGACAGCATCCTGATGGCCTCCAGCCTGATTTTTGAATTCCGGTCAAACCGGAGCACATTGATCAGGGTGCCCCGGACATGGGTGTCCGGAGGGTATGCTTCAAGCGCGGCAAGGGCCTGTCCCCTGACAACAGGGTTGCTGTCAGTAAGAAGAGCGCTCAGGAGGGCATTCCTGATTTCCCGGGGCCCGCTGGAAGAGGCGTTCTCCCTCAGTGCGCCAACAGCACTGATCCGAATTCCGGGATTGCTCTCCCGAACAAGTGAATAGGCCAGGAGCTTCTGGACTTCCGGGCTGTCAATGCTGCCGGTGAAACTCTGTTTCCGGGTATAGAAAAAACTCAGCTCAACCTGCCTTCCTTCCTCATCCAGGGGAACGAATCTCACATCCGAAATTGAAGTACTCTCATCAAGAGAGGCCGGATCAGGAACGCCATCAAACCCGGGCGTGCCCTGGCTGCTGAAAAGAAAAAAGCCCATCAGCACACCCGCGGCCAGGCCTGCAGCGGCCTTTGCCCAGCCCGGGGAAAAGAATGGCTCAATCCATTCAAGCACCCGGGGACCTCTTCCGGCCGGGCCCGAAGCTGAGGCTGCTTTGGCCTGCGCCCTGCCCGGGGCTGATTCTGCTGCCAGGGCCTTCCCCAGGTTCTCCCTGGCAAGCTCAGAAAGGTCACTGCCGACTTCCATGAAGGACCGGCCGGCCAAAGCGTGAATCCTGGCCAGTTCCCGATACTCTTCGATATATTCGCTGTTCTCCGCGAGAAAACGAGTCAGCTCCTGCTCCTCCATCTCATCCAGCTCACCATAGAGTGACAGGATGGCTTTTTCAGTAAATTCATTACGGTTCATTCCAGATATCTCCTCAGGCTATACCTTCAAATTCCTTAAGGTTGTCTCTCATTTTCTGGATAGCCACGAACAGGTGCTTCTTGGCCGTACCTGTAGCTATATCCAGTAATTCCGCGATGTCCTTAAGCTTTTGCCCTTCATAATGGCGAAGCACGAACACCATGCGCTGTTGAGGGGGAAGGTCCATCATGGTCTGCTCGATCCTGCTCCTTATTTCGCGGCTCACCGCCTGCCGGTAGGAGTCAGGTTCCGAGCTCTCAGCCATATCAACCGGGGTGCATTCGTTGTTACCTTCCGGATCCCGGCCGGAAAACCGGCTGTTATAGATCACCCGGGTCCCCAATCTCTTCTCCCTGGCATATTCCGAAAGACAGACATTCGCCGTAATCTTCCTCAGCCAGCTTGAAAAGCGGCAGTCAAAACGGAACTGTCCCAAACTCCGGTGCGCCCTGAGAAATACCTCCTGGTAGATATCAAGGGCTTTTTCGCGGTCCCGTGTAAAGTTCAGTGCCTGGGAAAGCACCAGCCTGTCATGAGACCTGACCAGGAGATCAAAGGCCTGCGGGTCGCCCTGCCCGGCACTGATTATCAGCTCCCGTTCTTCCTGTTCGTTCACCAGCCCAATTCCTCTTCTTGATCCCTTTATTGCCGCCACCCCCTTATCATCAAGGTGTGCGGATGACTGCTGTTTACGGTTTCAAAGACCCGCACTGCGTCGGAAAGGTTTACTCCGTGCTGAAAATTTCCTCTCCGTCCGGGTGACTGACCGGGCGCTGCCTTGCAGGTATTTAGACGGGCCCGGGCCTCCCAAGCACCGGGAGTTTCAAGACCAGCATCATGAGAGTCACCGGCCCCGGCAGGAAGCAAGGCGAGGGGGCTTTATTTCAACTCGATTCCAGTTTTCTCAAGGCAAGCCAGTAAAGAGCGGCTATTGTTTTGCCGTCCTTTATCCCCCCTTCCCTGATCATGCTCATGGCATTTTCCAGGGTATAGGTTTCCATTTCCAGGTCCTCATCCTCATCGAAACGGGTCCTGGTCTCTTCTACACTGCTAACGTAATAGATATGAAGAAGTTCATCGCAGTATCCGGGGGTAGGGTAATAACTGAAGGCGGTTTCGATTTTGAGGGGGCGATAACCGGTCTCTTCTTCCAGTTCGCGGGCAGCTGTTTCCTCAGGCCTTTCTCCGGGATCGATCTTGCCGGCCGGGATCTCCAGCACATCTCTGTTAACCGGATACCGGTGCTGCCTGACCAGCGGGATCATGCCTGGGGCCACCTCAGCCAGGATACCAACTCCCCCCGGGTGCTGGACAACCTCCCGCACCCTTTCTTTTCCTTTAATCATGATGTCATCAACGACCAGGTTCACTATCTTTCCCGAATAGACAACCCTGCGCTTCAACAGTTCTCCGCGTTCAAATTGTTTCATAGGATCAGATTGTGTCAGTTCCAGGCAAGATTTTCACCCATTGACAGAAAAAGACGGGCGGAATAATCCGAAAATCCATCGCGACGGATTTCTCTCCGGTTTTCGTAGCGGGGCGGGAAGACTGTCCCAGCTGGACACAAACTGGTAAAGTGTATCTGTTGAACAGCATGCAGACGACCGAAAAAAGAATTTTTCCAGGAGGAGGCGGCAGGAAAGCCCTGCTGCCCGCCGCATTTATCCTGCTGGCCGTATCCTTGACCTATCTGAACTCCTTTCCGGGGGCCTTCCACTATGATGACTACGCGCTGTTCCTTGAAAACCCTGAAATCAGGCAGCAGGCACTGAATCCCTCATCGCTGCTCTTGCTTTACGCGGGAAGGCCCTTGTCCCTGCTTTCCCTGGAGCTTGAATACCTCCTGTTCGGCGAGAACCCCCTCGGATTTCACCTGGTCAGCGTAATGCTCCACCTGGGGGTTACACTGGTCCTGTTTGTCCTGGTTGGCAGGTTTTCCGCCTCGCCTTACACCGGGTTTCTGGCGGCCCTGATTTTCGCCCTCCACCCTTTGCAGGCCCAGGCTGTAAATTACATCTGGAGCAGGTCAGTGCTCCTGGCCGCGCTTTTTCTCCTGTCGGCAATCCTGGTTTCTTCCGGGCCCGGAAAGACCTGGCCGGGGCTTCTCTTGTATCAGCTTGCCGTCTGGTCGCGCATGGATGCTCTCGCGGCCCTTCCGCTGATGATATTTCTGCACCGGGGCCGGAAAGCGCCGGTACTTACCATCGGAATCCTGAACCTGGCTGCAGCCGGATATTCTTTCTTCTCTGCTGACCATGCCGACATGGCCTGGAACCATCCTTCTCCATGGAAATTTATCCTCGAAGCCCCCCTTAACCTGATGCGTTACCTGGAACTGATATTCCATCCCGGCGGGCACTCAGTCTTTCACGCTTACCCTGACCCGGGAATAATAAAGATCTCCTTGTCCTGCTGTATGGCTGTTATAATTATTTCAGTCGCCGTAAAAATAAGAAAAGCACAGCCGCTCTTATCCGCCGGAACAGCCTGGCTGATCCTGATGCTCCTGCCATCGCTTCTGATTCCCAATGCTGATCCGGTCAATGAGAGCCGAGCCTACCTGGCTTTTGCCGGGGCCGCCCTTGCGATAGGTACAGTGCTGATTGCCGCAGGGAGGTCAGCGGGAGAGAAACTGTCCGGCATGAGGCCCGGCTCAGGGAAGACAGTTGCGGGCCGGATTACAGCAGTGGCTTTATCACTGGCCTGCATTCCGTTGCTGGCCATGATGACAATGGAACGCAATCATGTATGGAACGATGGTGTGCGCATCTGGGAAGAAGCAGTCACAATGAACCCCGAAAGCCATCTTCCAGTCTATAATCTGGGGGTGGCCCTGGTCCGGAGGGGCGAATTTGAAGCTGGATGCGAAGCCCTTCTCAAGGCCGTTGCATTGAACCCCCTGGATGACATGAGTTATTCTGCCTCAGGGTATTGTTATGAAATCCTGGGGGATATGGCACGCTCAAGAGAATATTACTCCCGGGCCCTGGAGTTGAATCCTGAAAACAGGACGGCCCGGGAATCACTGGAGCGTCTGGGAAGACTGGAATAAGACAATGAAATACTCGAACCAGATAAATATGTTCCTGGCAATTGCAGGATGTGTTGTTGTGCTCTGGGTTTTTTCCCAGACCTATCTCCAGCCTCCTCCCGACGCCCGCCTGGATATCTCCGATATCGCCGACATCACGGGAGCTGATTTGCCTTCCACCCAGGCACCCGCGGCATATGAAGCCGATACCACAACCATCCCGGGTTCCGTGTCCTACGGCACCGGCTCGAGGAGGACCTCCCCCGGAAACAGCTACCAGGGGAGGGGTGCAGCAGCAGGCGGAGGCTCACTTCAGTCCGGCAGCAGCGGCACCGGCAATAGAACAGCCGGTACCGCGTCGACCGGAAGCTCTGTTTCCAGGGCCCTCCAGTCCACCGGGCAGGGAGATTCAGCGTCCCGGGAAGCCACTAATGAGCCCGGCAGCGAAGACCCCTCAGCATCCCGGACCCCGGGTGCGGACCGCCCCGCTAATGTCGGAGGGTTCAACGTACCTCCGGCCGGACAGGCGGAGGGAATGGAGCAGGCCAAACGCACGCCTTCAGACAGTACATCAGAACGGAAATATGTGCCTTTCCGGTCTTCAATGGCCAACAGACCTAATTGAACCGGAAAAAAATAACGCAATGGCGCGGGGACGCCAGGGCGCAAGGGAAAACCATTAATAACCATTGCGTTGCGCCACTGCGGCATTGCGTTAAATAAAAAAAACCTTCCCCGCTAATGCCGCCCTCTTAATAAGCCTTGCTTAAAATACCATTTCCATGGAGACTGTATAGTACAAAAAACGAGGAGACTGACAAATGGAAAATACAGACCGCAGAACTCTATTGAAAACCGGATTAGCCGGCATATTCGCCGCATCCCTGCCCCTGTCCGCAGTTGCAGGCCCGGCCGGAGAGGTTTCCGGCGGCATCAGGCAGTCGTTGTGCAGGTGGTGCTACGGGAAAATTGAGCTTGAAGAACTGGCATCGGCAGCCTCAAGGATCGGATACAGGTCAATTGAACTGATCAAGCCTGAAGATCTTCCGGTCCTCAAGAGATTCGGCCTCACCTGCGCCATGATCCAGGGCGCGGGAACAATCAGTGATTGCCTGAACAGAGTCGAAAACCACCAGCGGATTGAAAAGGAAATCAAGGAATCCATTGATTTTGCAGCCAGGGAAAATCTGCCCAATGTCCTTTGTTTTTCGGGCAATCGAAAGGGCATGGATGATGAACTTGGCTTAAAAAACACGGCCCTGGGCATTAAGCGATTCATCGGCTATGCCGAAAAAAAAGGCGTCACCGTCTGCCTGGAACTGCTTAACAGCAAGGTCGACCATAAGGACTACATGGCTGACCATACTGAATGGGGCGTTTCCCTGTGCCGGGAAGTTGGTTCTGAAAGGTTCAAGCTTCTTTATGATATCTACCATATGCAGATCATGGAAGGTGATGTCATCAGGACTATCCGTGATTTCCACCACTACATCGGGCACTATCACACCGCGGGGGTGCCCGGAAGAAATGAAATTGACGGGTCCCAGGAACTTTATTATCCGGCTATCGTAAAGGCAATAAAAGAGACCGGATATAAAGGTTTTCTGGGACAGGAATTCATTCCCACCGGGGATCCTTTCAAAGCCATGGAAAAGGCTTTCAGGACATGTGACGTCTGAACCTTCTATCCCGGACAAGCTTGATCAGGGATTGGATCTTGGAAGGAATCATGGGGCCGGTACTGCAGTACTTGACAGTACGTCGAGGAGGCCGACGGAGCATAACGCAGTCAGGACGGATG
>CAZOGT010000157.1:0-7152 GCA_964579015.1 uncultured Acidobacteriota bacterium
CCTGGAAAAGCTGCGGGCCGCAATATTCGCCTTCCATGTAGACCGCGTTGAGCTCATCCCTCACCGAGGCCAGGGGATGGTCCTTCCTTATCAGTGCGGGATACACATAGAGCTCCAGGGCTTTTCCGTTATGCCTGACCGAGGCCAGGGATTTGACGGTATAGCCCGGTTCGCCCTCCTCAACCCGGTATTTGACCGCGAAATCCAGATCAATGTCGGTTACGCTGGTTATTCCTTCACAGAAAATCTTCTCAGGGTCGATGTGGGTGTTGTATGCCAGGGAGGCGATGATCGAAAGCTTGTCCCGGGAATCAAAACCCCCGGTGTCAAGAATATGATTTGATTCGGCGAACCCTTTTTCCTGGGCCAGGGCCAGGGCATCTTCAAACCCCATGCCCCTCTCCATGCAGGAAAGCATGAAATTACAGGTCCCGTTCAGAATGCCGGTGATTACATTGAATTTCTGGTGCCGGTATCCCCTCAATACCCTCAGAATGGGAATGGATCCGGCAACAGCCGCCTCAAAAAACAGATCGGATCCCCCGGTACGGGCGGCATCAAAAAACCGGGGCATGCGGCGGGATACAGCCAGCTTGTTGGCTGTAACAACCGCCTTGCCCTTTTCCAGGGAATCGATGATGAAATTACTGGCCGGCTGGTCACCTCCGACCAGCTCGACAACGATATCTATGTCAGGATCATTAATGACATCCTCGGCGGCAGGAACCAGGTTCTTGAATTCCACAGGCCTGGGCCTGGAAAAATCCTTGTCCGCCACTGTCTTGAGGTGTACCCCGCATCGTTCAGGAGCTGCATATTCCTCCTGGAAATAACTGACGACACCGCTACCCACAGTGCCGAAGCCGATAATGCCGACATTGACGATGTCCCTCATGATTCCGATCCTTTCTCCGCAAACATTATTTTACTTAACCCACGTTTTTCAGAAACTTGCGTGTGCGGCGGCACATGCCAGGGTCCTGGATGAGGATAATCGGTCAATCCTACAAAAAAAACCTTGCCGAGGCAAGAAAGCAGGTTCTAATCAATAAAGGCCCTTCTTTTTCACAGGAACCGGGAGAAAGAATACTCAGAATGAAAAATCAACCTTCAGGCCCAACACATGGGCGTCCCTCCATTCCGGTGAAGCATTCCTCTTTTGCCAGATATAGTATGTGTCCAGGGTTACAACGCTGCTGAGAAAAAAGGAATTTCCGGCTGATACCCGGTTCCAGATCAGGTGGTCATTGGAATTCAGGGTGGAAAGGTATTCCTCTGACAAATAAGGCTCAATTCCCAGTTCCCGGATTTTGGCTGGATAGGAAACTTTCAGCCTTTGCTTGATCCGCACCTCGGTTTCGCCTTCACCCACCACGTGCCAGAACTCAAAAAGATTCCTGAAACCGACCTCGAACCGGGAAGGGCGCCAGTAGAAAGAAGCTCCCACAACCGGCACGTAATAGCGGTTCCATCCATTATCTCCTGAGAGGGACAGGCCCTTGAGACTTCCCCTCAGGCTGATCCGATCTGATAAATCAAACTCCCCGCCTGCCTCAATTTTCCTGAAATAATCGCTTTTAAGGAGGCCTCTCTGCTTAATCTGCCCATCAACGAAAATTTCAACGCCCTCCCCCACACCCTTGTCCAGGCCGATTCCAAGGTAGGTTTCATATTCGGAATTATCGGGGTAGACAAATACCGGAACCGCTAGAGCAGCAATGATGAATGAAAGCAGTATGTTTCTCATAATTCAACTGAAACTCCGATCATGAGCCTGGAAACTTACCGGCATGCCCAATTCTCATGGACCTCCTGCTGAGCAGTAGGGGGGGGCGCGAAAAATGCGTTCAGCAATGACTACTTTTTGTATCCGCATTCCTTATTGGGGCAGACTAGAACGGTCCCTTCTTTTTTCGTTGTTTTTTCAACCAGGTAAGGGGATCCGCATTCAGGGCATGATTCTGGTACCGGCTTCTGCCACGAGACAAAATCACAGGCAGGATACTGGTCACACCCGTAGAGAACCCTTCCTTTTTTGGTCCGCTTCTCAACAACCTCGCCTTTTTCGCATTTTGGACAGTGAACCCCCACCTGGACGGATATCGGCTTGGTATTGCGGCAGGAAGGATAGGCTGAACAGGCAAGAAACGGTCCGTATCGCCCTTCCTTGACCACCATTTTCGATCCGCATTTTTCACATGTTTCCTCGGTTTCCCGGGGTGTTCCGGCAGATCCCGGTTCTCCCTCGCCGTTGAGCGGCCTGGTATTACGGCACTTGGGAAAATTGGAACAGGACAGGAACTTCCCGAACCTTCCCCATTTGATGATCATGGGATGGCCGCATTCGCCGCAGACCTCGTCGGTCTCTTCACCGTTCTTGCGAAGATCCTTCATCTCCACGAGGGCCTTGGCCAGGCTTTCCTTGAATCCCTTGTAGAACGTCTCCAGGGTCTTGAGCCAGTCCTCTGAACCTTCTTCAATTGAATCGAGGTCCCTTTCAAGCTTGGCGGTATAGTCATAGTCAAAGAGTTCGCCGAAATGAGATATCAGGAGGTCATTAATCAGTTCCCCCAGTTCAGTCGGCACGAATCTGCCGCTGTCCTTGCGGACATAATCCCTGCTCATTATCACCTGCAGGATCTGCTGGTAGGTCGAAGGACGGCCTATGCCTTTTTCCTCCAAGGCTTTAACCAGGGCCGCTTCATTATATCTCGGGGGAGGCTGGGTGAACTTCTGCTCCTTGATAATCTCCTCGACTTTGAGTTCATCCCCCTTGGAGACATCCGGAAGAACCACCCCGGTATCATCAGAATTTTCGTCCCTGGCTTCGGAATTTTCTGCATATATCCTTAGAAAACCGTCAAACCTCATGATGGATCCGGTGGCTGTAAACTCTACGCGCCCCGCCTCAACAACAATCCTGGTCTGATCAAAGAGCGCCTCAGTCATCTGGGAAGCCACAAACCTCTTCCATATCAGCGAATAAAGCTTAAGCTCATCACGGCCCAGATAATCCTTCATGCTTTCAGGATCTCTCCAGGCTGAGGTGGGCCTGATAGCTTCATGGGCGTCCTGGGCCTTCTTCCCGGTCTTGTAGATTCTTGGTTTGGCTGGCAGGTACTGCCCGCCCAATTTGGCTGTTATGTATTCCCTGGCTTCCTGAAGTGCCGTATCTGAAACCCTGGTGGAATCGGTCCTCATGTAGGTGATCAGGCCTACTGAGCCTTCATCTCCGAGTTCAATGCCTTCATAGAGGCGCTGGGCAACACTCATGGTTTTCTTGACCGTGAAGCCGAGTTTCCTGGCTGCGTCCTGTTGCATCTTGCTGGTGATAAAAGCTGGTACAGGACTGCGCTTGCGGGCTTTCTTGCTGGTATTTGCTACCGTGAAGCTGGCCTTCTCAAGTTCAGCGTAAATCTTTGCGGCATCCTCCTGGTTGTTTATGGAAAACTTTTTCCCATCCAGTTTGGAAGCCTTGGCCTGAAAAGAAGGAGGAGTTCCCGCATTCAGGATGGCCTTGAAATCCCAGTATTCTTCAGAATCGAAGGCCCGTATCTCCCGTTCCCTGTCGACAATAAGCCGCACGGCCACAGTCTGCACCCGGCCGGCTGAAAGGCCAACCCTTACCTTTTTCCATAAAAGCGGACTGATCTTGTATCCCACCAGGCGGTCAAGGATTCTGCGCGCCTGCTGGGCATCCACCTTGTTCTGGTTAATCTCATTCGGATGTTCAAAGGCCTTGAGTACGGCATCCTTTGTTATCTCATTAAACAGGACCCGGTGGATGGTATGTTCCTTTTCAGCCTCCAGCAGTTTGGCGAGATGATAGCAGATAGCCTCACCCTCCCGGTCAGGGTCAGCGGCAAGGTAGATCACGTCAGCCTTGGCCGCCTCTTTCTGGAGCTCCTTGACGACTTTCTCCTTGCCGTGGATGACCCTGTACGAGGGTTTGAATCCGTTTTTTATATCAACTCCGAGCGCCCTGGGCGGAAGGTCCCTGATATGCCCCGCGGAGGCGCGCACAGCATATCCCTTACCCAGATATTTGCCAATGGTCCTGGCTTTCGCCGGAGATTCAACAACAACTATTGATTTTGCCATCAGTTAAGCACCCTTATTTCAGTCCTGGACTGAACTTCATATTCCGGATGTTGGAAAACTGGAAAAAGTTTTGCTCAGTTTGTTACCGGAATACGACATTCTACACATTTATCGTGAATAGTAAAATTACAACCAGATTTACCAGTAGTTTCCCGGAAAGGTTTCATTTACCCGCATTTCTCACCGCACACCAGTGCGAAACGGGGGATACGAGTGCTTATCCTTCCCGGAGGCGAACATTCCGCAATGGCCGGCCCAGCCCCGATCGTCACCGTTCTCACAATCGTAACCAGAGTCTCGGCAGCTGATTCCCGCCCATTAAAGACACCGGCAATAATGGTTGCCGGTAACGCGCTTTATGACGCCTCTGCTTTCCAGTTTCAGCAGGATTCCATTAAGCCGGGGCCAGGAAAAGCCGGTCCGGCCCGCGAGGCTGTCAATGCCAATTCCCCTGTCGGGGTAGAGCAACTGCAGAATCCTGGATTCATCGGCACTCAGCAAGGCGGCTTCTTTCGGGCCGTCCTGATCGTTCCCGTTTCCCTTCCCTGCCCTGTTTCTGAGTTGCCTGAGCACATGGACAGGGAGGTGATCGACTATCTCTGCCGGACTCAGGAGAGGATGAGCCCCCTGCTTGATCAGGTAGTTGGGCCCATAGCTGGTTTTGCAGGTAATGTTCCCGGGGACAGCAAAAACCTCCCGGTCCTGCTCAAGGGCCAGCCTGGCAGTGATCAGGGATCCGGAGAACTCAGCGGCTTCGGTTATCAGGGTGCCCCATGACAGCCCGCTGATTATCCGGTTGCGTATCGGAAAATTCTGGGGGGCCGGATATGAGCCCATGGGGAATTCTGAAACAACGCATCCCGATTCCCTGATCTTGCGGTAAAGCCCCCGGTTTTCACGGGGATAGGGGACATCCACGCCTGTTCCGAGTACCGCAACCGTAGGCCCTGAGGCTGCCAGCGCTCCAAAATGGGCCCTGGCATCAATACCCCTGGCCATTCCGCTTACCACGCATAGGCCCATCTCTGAAAACTCCCGGGCCATAAAGCTCGTTACCTGCTCACCATAGACTGAACACCTCCTGGCTCCGACTACCGATACTGCCGGGATTTGCAGAATCCCGGGATCACCCGCCGCATAAAAAACCAGGGGAGGATCAAAAATCTCCTTCAGCAGTCCAGGGTATTCTGCTTCATTGATCCCGATAATCCGGACCTCCTGCTCGCCAGTCTCTTTCAGGGCTTCCTCCGCATTCCGAGCTGATTCTCCGGAAACGATTGACAAAACAGCCTCGCCGCTGATCCCCAGTCCCCTCAAATGACGGGGTTTCAGGTCCAGCAGTGCAGATGCGCCTCCCGCTTCCTTAACCGCTTTGATGGCCTTTACAATACCTATCCCCCTGGTCAGGGACAAAGCTAATAGTGCAAATTTCTCGTCATCCATACCGGGAAATAACGTTTAAAAACAAAAAATGACGATTACAGTCCTGCTTCCCCATTTCGAAATTCTGTTTTAATATTCTCTTATGGAAACAGAGGTTGGATTAGAGGTTCTGCTTTCTGAACAAATTGAATTATTGAGAGGACGGCGTGTCGGCCTGGTTGCCCACCAGCCATCGGTTTCATCATCCCTGGAGCATGCCGTGACCCTCTTCCACCGGCATCCGGAAGTGGAGCTGACCACTGTTTTCGGCCCTCAGCACGGTATCTGGGGAGAGACCCAGGACAACATGATCGAATGGGAAAGCTACCGTGATCCCAGGACCGGCCTTCCCTTTTACAGCCTTTACGGAAAAACCAGGAAGCCTTCGCCTGAAATGCTGGAAAATGTTGATGTTGCTGTTATCGATCTGCAGGATGTGGGAGCACGCTACTATACCTACATCTATACGATGGCCCTGACCATGGAGGCATGCGCCGCCCTGGGCAAGGAGGTAATAGTACTGGACAGGCCCAACCCGATAAACGGCGTCGACATCGAAGGCCCTGTCCTGGACCCTGCGTTCAGATCCTTTGTAGGACTCTATCCGATTCCTGTACGTCACGGCATGACCTGCGGAGAACTGGCCCTCTATTTCAACCGGGAATCCGGAATCAACTGCGATCTCAAGGTAGTACCCATGAAAAACTGGAACAGGGAATACTGTTTTGAAGAGACCGGGTTCCCCTGGGTCATACCGTCCCCGAACATGCCTTCGGCTGCTACTGCGAGGGTATATCCAGGCATGTGCCTGTTTGAGGCTACCAATGTATCAGAAGCCCGGGGCACCACCCTGCCCTTTGAGATTACCGGGGCACCGTGGATCAGTGACCCCCATGAGTTTGCCGGCAAACTGAATCGGCGCTCCCTTCCAGGGGTCACGTTCAGGCCGCTCTTTTTCATCCCGACTTTCCATAAATGGAAAGACCGGCTGATCGGGGGGGTGCAGGCCCATGTTACAGACCGGAGGCTCTTCAAGCCGTTCCTGACCGGACTGGCACTGGTTTCAGCATACAGGGATGCGGGGGGGAGGGAGTTTAAGTGGAATCCTCCTCCCTATGAATATGAGTATAATCTCCTCCCCTTTGACATCCTTGCCGGAACAGACCGCGTCAGGATCCAGATAGAAGATAATATTGAGCCGGGCGAAATCGAAGATTCCTGGCAGCCGGAACTGGAGACCTTCAAGAAAACCAGGGAAGGCTACCTGATTTACTGACAGGCTCGGGCTGCGGCTCCGGGCCGGTGAACACATCATGGCAGAAAAAAAAGGCGTTGAAGAAATCGAGTTGAAGGCCAGGATTCCTGAGGAAGCACTCGATACAGTGCGGGAAAAGCTCCTTCAAAACGGTTTCAGCAGGACCGTGCCCAGAAACCTGGAAGTCAACTTCCTCTTTGACTTCCCTGACCGGAGAATTTTTTCTTCCGGATCCGCTTTCCGTCTAAGGTCCTATAATGGACGGCAGGTCCTGACCTGGAAGGGACCGGCCAGGCCAAACCCGGGGCTCAAGATAAGGGAGGAAGTGGAGACCGACGTAGCCAGCCGGGAACAGGCTCTTCTGATCCTTGAAA
>CAZOGT010000158.1:0-312 GCA_964579015.1 uncultured Acidobacteriota bacterium
GTACATCTCCCACTTCCCGGAAACCCGGGAAATCTGGTCCTATGGTTCCGGATACGGGGGCAACGCCCTGCTGGGGAAGAAATGCCTGGCCCTCAGAATAGCCTCGGTCATAGCGAGGGATGAAGGGTGGCTGGCCGAGCATATGCTGATCCTCAAGCTCACTAATCCTGCAGGAGAGGTCAAGTACGTAGCCGGGGCTTTCCCCTCCGCGGCCTTGTCGGCCTGCTTGGGTCTGGCGATTTTGTGCTTGGTTTTTCGGGCCGTCTTTCGTATTTAATTTGCTTTGCTTTCGGGAAGATGCATGGAATGGGA
>CAZOGT010000158.1:322-7017 GCA_964579015.1 uncultured Acidobacteriota bacterium
TCCCCTCCGCGTGCGGCAAAACCAACCTGGCAATGCTGATTCCGACAGTTCCCGGGTGGAAGGTTGAGACTATCGGCGATGATATTGCCTGGATGAAGTTCGGGGAAGACGGACGTCTCTACGCAATCAATCCCGAGTTCGGCTTTTTCGGGGTTGCCCCCGGCACTTCAGAGCAGTCAAATCCCAGTGCCATGCGCTCAGTTGACCGTGACGCCATCTTCACCAACGTCGCCCTGACTGAAGACCAGGACGTCTGGTGGGAGGACATCGGATATGATCCCCCGGGGAAACTGATTGACTGGAAAGGCCAGGAGTGGGAAGCTGGAAAGGCATCCGCTCCGGCGTCTCACCCTAACGCCCGTTTCACCGCTAAAGCCTCCAACTGCCCGGTAATGGCGGAGGAATGGGAAGATCCAAAGGGGGTTCCAATCAGCGCTTTCCTGTTCGGAGGACGCCGTCCCAGTGTAGTGCCCATTGTTCACCAGTCGTTCGACTGGAACCACGGCATTTTTCTCGGCTCCATAGTCGGTTCGGAAATAACCGCTGCCGCCCTGGACCTCAAGGCCGGAACGGTCCGAAGAGATCCGTTTGCAATGCTGCCTTTCTGCGGATACCACATTGGAGACTACATCAGCCACTGGCTCAGGATCGGGGAACGAACAGAAGAGAAAAACTTGCCAAAGATCTTCTACGTGAACTGGTTCAGAAAAAACGACAGGGGAGAATGGCTCTGGCCGGGTTTCGGGGAGAACAGCCGGGTCCTCAAGTGGGTTTTTGAACGCTGTGACGATGAAGGATCGGTAGTGGAAACCCCTATTGGGTACATGCCTGCGCTGGACGGTCTTGACAGGACCGGACTTGAAGGCAGTGTCAGCGAAGAAGATATGAGGGAACTCCTGGCTGTAGATACAGAAGGATGGCTCAATGAATGCAGGATGACTGAAGAATACTACGAAAGTTTTGGGAGCAAACTTCCGGAAGAACTGACAAGACAGCTGGAAGCCCTCAAAAACAGGCTCAAAAAATAATCCCTTATCCTGCATTCCGGATCCCGGGAACAAGGTGGTACACTCCCAACTGGTGCCGGAAATCACGGATGAACCTGATTATGATTCAGTGCTGAAATCGATTTAACCCCGGGGTTTGCCCGGGCCTCAGGGAACGGTCCTGACATAACCGGAAAAGCCTGCCCCCTTCAGCTTTTCCAGTATTTCTTCAGCCTCTTTCCTGGAGGGAAACTCCCCAACAAAAACCCTGTACATGTCTCCTGAAGGCCTGACTGAAGAAGAGAAGCCCTTAGTGTTGAGTTCAGACACGAGTTTCTCAGCGCCATCAGGCCTGGAGAAAGCTCCGGCCTGAATGGAAAGGGTTCCGGGGGCGATCAGATTTTCGCCCCTTTCCGCATCCTGTCCGGAAGAAGGTTCCGGACTATTCTCCACGGACTTATCATTAGCCTGCAGGGGAGCGGTTCTATTTTCCGGGGAAGGTGGTTCAACGATTACGGCCCTGTCATCAGGGCCTTGCCTCACAGGATCTCCCGAAAACTCTCTGGTAACGGGTATTCCGCCGGTATGGGACGAAGATCCGGCTTGCTCCTGGGAGAGATATTGCATGGGGGAAGGAGCATCGGAAAAAGCGTACCAATATATCACCATGGTTAAAATGGCAATAACTCCAACTACCACCAGAATACTTCCGAAGCTGACCTTTTTCAACGATTCAGATAGTTCACCCATAAGGGTAACGATATCATATCAATCTGAAATGGATTCAAAGAGGCAGTGCCTGCGGGTGAAAAAGCCTCTGGTTTCTGCAGCTGTTTAAATCAACAGCAGCTCTTTCTGCGGGGTTGAAATGTATTCGGCCCCATCATCGCCGACCAGGACCATCTCTTCGACAGTCACGACTCCCCTGCCGGGAACAGTGAGCCGGGGCTCAAGGGTAAATACCATTCCCGTCTCCACAGGCTCAAAAGGTTTTCTGGAGTACTTGGCCCAGGGAGGACCGAGCAGGGCAGTCCCGTCGTGGGCAAATCGCCCTACCTGGTGGCCGAGCCCGTGCGGAAACTCCGCATAGCCCCTGGAAACGATAATCTCCCGGGCAACCGCATCTACGTCAACGCCCCTGGCCCCGGGCCTCAATGCCTGCCTCGATTTCTCAATGGCCTCAATGATGACGGAGAATCCCTGCCGCACCTCGGGAGGAGCACTTTTTTCGCCATCCTCAAGGATATAGAAAGTCCTTTGCAGATCAGAGCAGTAGCTGTCCACCTTAACCCCGAAATCCATGTTCAGGACATGCCCTTTCTCCACCTCTCTCCCGGTCGGGCGGTAATGGGCTCCGGCAGTATCGGGCCCTGTAAAGACCGCGGGACAGTGGGCAGCGTCCCATGCCGGAACCAGGCCCCTCCTGACAACCTCAGCAGCCATAAAACCGGCTATTTCCTTTTCAGTGCGGCCTGGGGCAATGAAACCTGACACCAGTCTGAAGATATCCTCCGTCTCCTGGACGGCTCTTCTAATCGCCCTGATTTCAGTCACTGTTTTCCGGGCCCTCAGCCTTGAAACCAGGGGTTCAGAGGAGAGAACCCTTTCCGCGCAACCTGCCTCTCCCAGGATGTCCATGAGGAGAAGGAACATGCCGTGGCTCAGGCCGTCAGCGATCTCGCTGCTGACCGAATAATTGACCGCGATCTCACTCGGGTTGATTTTCTGAAGCACTTCCTGCAGTACAGGACCGATACTCTCTACATAGGAATGCACCTGGCTGTATACGCCCAGTTCCTCGATCCCTTTCCTCTCAAGGTCTCCAACAATGGCGATCGACTCACCCCTCCCTGTAACCAGAAAAGCCGAGTGCCACGTCAGGTCGGAAGGGGAAAGAAAGCTGAGCATCGGATCCCCGGTCACCGAGGTCTCTCGAACGAAGGTCAGCCAGCAGTCCAGGTCAAGTTCCCTGAGAATGGATATGGCCTGCCTGATTTTCTCATTTATCAGCCGCATGGAAATAATCCTTCCGCGGCCGTGTCCACGGAGGAAGGCGGTGAGGACCTTCCGTCCTGACCGCCCCTGCCCTTCCGGCCGCCACAGTTTCTGTTATTCGTCTCTTTCGGTGAATTCTCCCAACACCTTGATGAAGGCCCAGAGAATAATGATGGCAGCCAGCATATGGGCGGCCAGCACATACCACACATACCCGGCTTTCCCGGCTTCAGCGAAATACCCTGAAAGGGTGGAGTAGATCACTCCGCTGGTGGCGCCACCGATTCCCACAGCCAGAAAATTGGTCCCCATGTAAAGCCCCGCCTTTTCCTTGGGGGCGATCCAGGTAATGTACTCCTGGATCCGGGGGGAGGAAATCATCTCCCCCACCGCAAAGAGGAAAATCCCAAGGAACACCAGGGCGGCATAGGAATCAGCGGCTAGGCCCAGGACAACAAAGCCAATCCCCATTATGAGGAGCCCGACAAGAAAGGAAGACATGGCCTTGAAGCGTTCCAGCACTCCGGAAACAAAAATCTGAAAAACCATGATAATGTACCCGGTATGGGAAATGGTCTCTCCCAGTACTCTCCTGGTCCCGTCTTCATCGACCTGGGAAAAGAAATTGGCAAATGGCGCTCCAAGAAGCCCTTTCATTGAAAGGTAGAGCTGGGCCGTGTCCACATTGGCATCCACATAGATCGCGCAAAGATTAAAAAAGGCCCAGAAGGGAAGCCAGAAGAAGAGGCCCAGGAGTACCAGGAAGAGGGAGAATTTCCTGTCGGAAAGTACGGTTATTATGCCCTTCAGCTTTTCACCCAGCGATTCCCCGTCTTCGTCTCTTTCCGGCTCCTTGTAGAAGAAGATGGTTATCAGCAGCATAACTCCAACGGAAACAGCCGCGGCTATGAAGGCGTAGTCCCAGGAGATGGCCCTCAACCTTCCCGCGACAATAGGGCCAAAGGAGCCTCCCACATTAACCATGGCGTAAAAAATCCCGAAACCCAGGGTCTTATTTGTTTTATCTGTAACTGCTCTCACGGTCCCTGAAATGAGAGGCTTAAAAATCCCCGCGGCCAGGCCGATAGTAAGCATGGTGAGGGCAATTCCAGAAAAGGACTTGGTGAAAATCAGAAGAAGAATTGCCGGCAGGTAAGCGAGATAGGAGACTATCAGGATCTTCTTGAATCCATACTTGTCCGCCATCGTCCCTGACACAACCGGAATCGTATAGGAGAGCAGCAAAAAGATACTTTGGACTATTCCGAGTTCACCCCTGGAATACCCGAGTGATTCCATGTAGATCCCAAACCCGAAATAGATTCCGTAATAAGCGAATCGCTCCAGGACTTCGATCGTATTGGCCACCCAGAATACAGGTGGAAAAGATGTTCTTGATTTCATTGTTGCCTCGTTCTTCCTCTATTTATTGAATAAGATAAAACGATTTACCCCTGAATAATCGGAATCGGCTCCAACCTCCCTCCATGAGGAGAGCAGTTCAAAAAATCATACGATTACGGAACTGACAATACAAGGATGTTTTTCCAGGGCACTCATTCCAATTCATTGCAGCGGGCGGGTCGAGCAGAATAAGGATGCGCCTCCCTCCGGCAATGATCGCGGCAGGGACAGGGCTTACGTAAGCGGCATGGGCGGGCCCCGCCAGCATATATTTCTGCCGAATCTGTCAAATTGTTAATGTATACTTTGAAAATCAAAAAGATGGGGCATTGAAGCCGGGAGATACCGCTTATGGATGTTGAATTACTTTCTCGGATCCAGTTTGGATTAACAGCCGGATTTCATTATATATATCCTCCTGTCAGCATCGGACTGGGCCTGTTACTGGTATTCATGGAGGGGATGTACCTGAAAACCGGTGACAAGGTCTATGAGCAGTTAACAAGATTCTGGGTCAAGATATTCGGGCTGATTTTTGCCCTGGGAGTGGCAACAGGAATTGTAATGGAGTTCCAGTTTGGGATGAACTGGGCTGTTTATTCAAGGTATGTTGGGGACTTATTCGGGAGCGCCCTAGCGGCTGAAGGAATTACGGCATTTTTCCTGGAATCGGTTTTCCTCGGCATCCTGCTGTTCGGCTGGGACCGCGTGAAGCCGAGGACTCATTTCATTTCAACGGTAATGGTTGCCCTGGGAGCCCATTTATCCGCCATCTGGATTGTAGTGGCCAATTCCTGGCAGCAGACACCTTCCGGCCACCACATAGTCGACTTCGGTGACGGGGTCAGGGCTGAAATCGTAGATTTCTGGCAGGTGGTTTTCAACCCTTCATTCATCGACAGGATCACCCACGTATACATGGGGGCCTGGCAGGCCGGAGCTTTCCTGGTAATCAGCGTTAGCGCCTATTACCTTTTGAAGAAAAGACATTTGGAGTTCGCGAAAAGGGCTATGGCCATCGGACTGGCCCTCGCCCTTGTTTCTTCTCTTGGGCAGCTGGCCACGGGTCACATGAGCGCGCATACCCTTACGGAGACCCAGCCTGCAAAACTTGCGGCCCTGGAAGGGCATTACCCGGCGAGCGCGCCTGCCGGCCTCTATATCCTGGGTTGGGTGGATGAAGAGAATCAGAAGACATACGGCATCCAGATTCCCGGGATGCTCAGTTTCCTGGTCTACTGGGGCTTTGACGAACCGGTAACCGGGCTTGAGGCATTCCCGGAAGATGAACGGCCCCCGGTCAATATTGTCTTCCAGTCGTACCATATTATGGTGGCCATCGGTTTCCTGCTGATATTCCTTTCGTTTTTGGGAATCTTCGCCCTGTGGAAAGGATTCCTTACCAAATCGGCGTTACTCCTCAAGGTCCTGATTGCCTCAGTCCTGCTTCCCCAGATTGCCAACCAGGCGGGATGGATCTCAGCTGAAATCGGCCGCCAGCCATGGGTGGTCTACGGGTTGCTGAAGACCTCCGAGGCCTATTCTCCGAGCGTGTCAGCCGGGGAAGTGCTCACATCAATAATAATATTCAGCCTGGTCTACCTGTCCATGCTGGGATTATTTCTGGTTATTCTGTTTGACAAGATCAAAAAGGGCCCTGCAACTGATTCATCTGGTGAAAAGGCTGCACTATCATGATATTTGCAATGGACATTAACACTGTATGGTTTTTCCTGGTAGGCCTCCTGCTGACCGGTTACGCGGTCCTGGATGGATTTGACCTGGGGGTCGGGACACTTCACCTGACAACGAAAACCGACGAGGATCGAAGGAAGGTAATCAACTCCATCGGCCCCCTATGGGACGGAAACGAAGTCTGGCTGGTGACCGGGGGAGGGGCCCTGTTCGCGGCATTTCCGGAGGCATATGCCACTGCTTTTTCCGGGTTTTACCTGGCACTTTTCCTGTTGCTGATGGGCCTGATATTCAGGGCCGTTGCCCTGGAATTCAGGGGGAAGAAACCGATGCAGTGGTGGAAAAGACTGTGGGATACGCTATTCAGTGTTGCAAGTACTGTTTCCGCCGTGCTGATGGGGGTTGCGCTTGGCAACATAGTTTTGGGTATACCCCTGAACAGGAGCCACGATTTCACAGGGACATTTTTCAGCCTTCTCAACCCCTATGCCCTGATTGTCGGAATCACCGTTCTTACACTCTTTATGATGCACGGGGCACTTTTCCTGCTGGTGAAGAACGAGGGATACCTTTACGCCAGGTTCAGGAATTACACGCCGAAGCTGATCATCACCT
>CAZOGT010000159.1:0-7007 GCA_964579015.1 uncultured Acidobacteriota bacterium
GCGAATGGCAAATTCATAAGCTGGAAGCTTATGCCACAATCGTCAATCGTCAATTTCCTAGGCTCTTTCCTGGTATTTTCCGTCAGCAGTGGTGATCCGGACCTTGTCCCCTACCTTCACAAAAGCGGGCACCATGATCACTGCTCCGGTGTCCAGGGTGGCGGGTTTGGGTGAATTGCTGGCTGTGGCGCCTTTTAATTCAGGCTCGGTCTCGACTATCTCCAGAATTACCGAAGTAGGAGGCTCAATGCCTATTGGTTTTTCCCCGAAGAACTGAATTTCCACGACCTGTCCTTCTTTCAGAAACTTCTCATAATCCCCGAGAAGCTCGGAATTCAGGGAGAGCTGCTCATAGTTTCCGGTGTCCATAAAGGCAAACAGATCGCCGTCCTTGTAAAGGTATTCCATCTCCTTCTGTTCCAGTACGGCCTTCTCCACTGAATCATTGGAAGCAAATCGATTTTCGTAGGATGCTCCGGATTCAAGGTTTCTCAACAGTACCCTGACAAAGGCGGCTCCTTTGCCCGGAGACCGGTGCTCGAAGCTGAGAACCCGGTGCGGGATGCCGTCAAATATAATTACATTGCCTTTTCTGATCTGTGTTGCATTTATCATAAGTCTTAAGAAGATAACATAAAAGAGGTGGTTTTTGGAATCCGGGGCCGGGATGCCTGAATCCGTCCCCCGTGTTTCAAATTATTTTTTTTGACATTCCTGCAGCGGCTGAAAAGTCGAATCTACCGGAGACTGGCTATTCTTCGGCTGACCTGGTTCCCAGTTCCGGAACCGCCTTGTCATAGACGCGGGTGTTCCATTTCTTCCTGTACTCAAGGTGTTTTTCCAGGTTGGGAAACTCTTCGGTATAAGGGTAAGCCGACATGTTATGGAAAGGAAGCGGACCCAGGAACTGGGGGCCCCCTGAATTGGGGTCCATGTCCTTGCCGAATCCGTCCACGTACACCAGGTAGTCCCGTACCCAGCCTTCCGGCAGTTCAGGCAGGGAATCCAGGTCGAACAGCAGTGCGATTTCGTCTCCGGACCTGGTGATGACGTAAAAATCATCCTTCTCCTCAAGGAGTTCCAGGACATCGCCATAACGGGTATAGGCACCCACATGGACCTTCCAGTCAGGGAAATAGACCCGGTCATAGTCATAGAGCCTGGGAAGTTTCCCGTCAGGGGACCAAGGGACTGGATTTCCCTTGAAACGCAGGTCAGCGCCGGCAGCCTTGAGGCGGTTGATCCGGTAGTCATTCCTTGGCTCGCCGGTTCCCACCCTGATCTGGTCCCAGTAGATCTTCATGTTGGTAATGATCCGGACTTCCCTGGAATCTGAAAGAAATTTTCCTGAAAGGTCCACAGTCATGTATTTTGGAAGACCGGCCGGGAAGCCCATTTTTTCAATAACAGTGATCCATTTTCCGCTCTGGTCCCTGACCTGCAGGTAGGGAGGCGTAAGCTTCAGTCCGGCCTGGGATGCCGCCAGGTTGCTGGTGCTGTCGGCGTAGTCAATCCAGGCATACATCAGGAGTACCGTATAGTCCTGTTGGACTTGTCCAAGGTCCAGGATCAGTTCGTGAATGTCGCTGTAGCCTTTGAACGGTTCGGTATCCGGCACTGGGGGGTAGGTACGGTCAATCTCCTGGAGGTAGGGAAGCACGTCGTTTCCCTGTCCGTCGGTAGCGGAAACCGGGGATCCGGCTGATTCCGCGGTCAGCAGCCTGAAGGGGAGATAGGGAGGCCCCGGCAGGAGTTTTTCATCAGGAAACACCTCATAGTCCGCCGGGTGATCCACTACTGCCAGTTCCACCTGGT
This sequence comes from uncultured Acidobacteriota bacterium, assembly GCA_964579015.1. Classification (GTDB taxonomy): domain Bacteria; phylum Acidobacteriota; class UBA6911; order RPQK01; family JAPXNP01. Next base: position 1,816 of record CAZOGT010000159.1, read on the forward strand.
CGAAGATGATCACTTCTTCCAGCTGACTGTTAAGGGTCAGGGCAAGTTTTCCGTCCTTCAGCCTGGTGGTCTTCCTGTCCAGCTTTATATATTCATCAGTGTCAGGATAGTTGAAGGTCCTGGGTGCCAGCAGGTTGCCGTAGGCGCTCCCGCCGAGAAAATCTGAATGAAACCTGTAGGTCTCTCCGTCCCAGACATACATCAGTGGGCAGCTGGTTCCTTTTCTGTCCAGTTCCCTGACCGGAACCGTATTATTGACACTATGGTCTTTTTCGGACTGGAGGATTCCATTGGGCCAGAGCAGCCTGACGATGTCGGCCTTTGTATGCCGGCCCAGCCCGAAATGGAGGGTTGGAGGGCTCTGGGACAGGAATCCCTGGCCTCCCAGGTTCTCAATTTTCTGGTAATGTTTTCCAGACCTTATTTCAGCTTTTACCCCTACTCCGGCCTTATTGCTTACGCTCCCTTCCAGGTCGACCTTCAGCCAGTTGTTCCGGTTTCCGCCGTTGTTTCTCAGCAGCAGGGGTGCCCCGCCGTTGACATTAATCACCAGGTCCAGGTCTCCGTCATTGTCATAGTCGGCGATGCTGATGCCGCGCAGGGGAAGGTCGGTGAAGGAGTCCAGCCCGACCTGGGAGGTGACGTTTTCAAAGGTTTCTCCATTGTTGCGGTATAGTGCTATGGAGGGGCCGGCCGGAGTCGGGCTAAAAGGAGAAGAGTTGATTACCAACACGTCCAGGTTTCCGTCATTATCATAATCGAAGACCTGTACGTTGGAAGGGCTCAGGCTGGTTTCAAGAGGAATGGCTTCCGTTTCACTGTAGAAAGCCAGGTCTTTTCCCGGCAGGACTTTCAATTTTCCCCCGGGTCCTGTCGGAACCAGGAGATCGATCAACCCGTCTCCGTCAATGTCTCCTGCGGAGGCGCCGATTACGGGGAGGTTCCCGTTCAGTGATGAAATCAACTCAAATGAGCCGTCTCTCCTGTTGCTGAAGAGCTGGTCGGGCTCTTTGAAGTTCACCAGGTAAAAATCGGTGTCACGGCTGTTGTTGAAGTCTCCGGTCAATACAGCGGCAGTCTTGAGCTCACCTCCGGACAGTCCGGCTTCGCCGGTTGCGTCCTTGAAATTTCCCTTCCCGTCATTCTGGTAAAGCCTGTTTTCCGCTCCGGGAAAGCCATCGGGAAATGACCTGCCGGAGAAGGGTTCTCCGGTGCCTTCGGTAAAATTGGTTACGTAAATATCGAGATCGCTGTCATGGTCATAATCAACGAATGCGCCCCCCATGCCGGTGGCTGTGTCCCCTACTCCACACTCTTCGGTGACATTTGTGAATGTGCCGTCTTTCTCATTACGGAACAGCTGGTTTTCGCCATGGTTTATAAGGTAAAGGTCCGGGTAGCCGTCGTTGTCATAATCGCCCCAGACAGCCATATTGGTCTTGTAATCCTGCGCAAGGCCGGAACGTTCGGTTACATCCTGGAAGGTCCCGTCTCCAAGGTTGCGGAAAAGTCTCCCGCGGGCTCCATCTTTACCGGAATTGGCTAAATAGAGGTCATGGTAACCGTCCTTGTCGAAATCCGCGAAAGCGGCGCCTGATCCAAGCCATGGAACCATGGTGTTTTCGAAATACGCACTGTCAAGATCCTGGAAATCCACGCGGCCCGGCCCTTCGTGGGTGAAATTCAGCCCGGCTTCGGCTGCGACATTGCTGAAAGTCACCGCAACATCGGAGGCTCCCGGATCCCTGAAGCCCGGGAGATAATTATCCGGAAGTTCCTGGATTGCCTCCGCGTATTTTCCTTGTTCCAGGTACTGCAGGCCGACGGTGGTACTGCCGAAAAGCTCCTGCAGCCTGCGAAACCTGTCCATTGCTTTACGGCTCTCATCCATTCTCCGCAGACGGCTTAGCGCGGTTGCCCGGTTATAATGGGCTGAGGCATTGTAGGGCTCATTACTTATGACATTCTCAAAATAAGTAAGAGCTTTATCGTATTCCCTGGTCCGCATCAGGAGGCGGCCCAGGTAGTAATTGGCGGAAACATCCCGGCTGTCCTGTTTGAGGACCTCCTGGAATGATTCGATTGCCCTTTCGACCTGGTCCTGGTTTATGTAAATCAGCCCGGAAACGAAGTGGGAGTGGATTTCAGTCGGATCCATTTCCAGGGCTTTTTCAAATGCTTCGAGTGCCGCTTCATAATCCTGTCCGTAAAAATGAGATATTCCAAGGTTTACAAGGGCGGGAAGGATACTGCTATCCAGTTCCAGCATCGCATTAAACTCCTGGATTGCGGCTTCAAACTTGAACTGGTCCATCAGGGCGATTCCACTGTTGAAGTGAGAAATCAGGTCCTGGTTCCGGTCTGTCCGGTCCGGATTCTGGCTGAAGAGGAACAGACCGGAGGCCGGGAGCAGGAGAGTAATGGCAAGTAGAGACAAGGCGAATTTTTTATTAAGGCGGCACATGGATCGATTTTACCAATTGTTAACTTTTGATGCGACATGTCCGGGTTCAGGAGCAGGTGAGGAGGTATTCCTTGAACCCATTCCTGAGCAGGTAGGAGTTGGTAATTCGGAATTTGCCGAGATGATTCTCAAGCGCAGGCCCTTCGTGCCTGGGACAGGTCTTCATAATCGAGGAGTTTGAATCGTAATGGAGTTTTTCCGCATCAAGGATTCTGAAGTTTATCGGGACTTCGGGAATTTCCCTCCTGGTGTAAACCATGGCGAATATGATAGTTCCTGGATGTGAGAATCTTCCCAGGTAGTCGAAGAGGTGTCCGCATTCTTCAAGTTTCATGTAATTCATGACATCCCAGAGCAGGATGATATCGAAATCGGTTTTTTTCGGGAAAGGAAGCAGATAGGAAAAAAGGTTTTCCGGCGAACATTCATCAGCAGGAGCAAAGAAGCCAAAGTCCCTGAATGAGGAATAGAACTCATCAATATACAATTTGCAGCGAAATTGCGAGAAAAAATGGATGTTTTCATTCAAGGCAGGACCGGTATCAAGAATATTGAATTTTCGGTCCTCCAGAATTTTTTTTGACAAAAGCCTCAGAACAGGAGATCGGTGGATTTCCAGAGGGGACTCTTCCTGTTCAGTCGCTACTTGGTCGGATTTTTCAGGGTTCTTTTCAGTCCTGAACCAGTCGGTTATCTTCATATATTGTGTAGAGGGAATCTTCGGATCAGCAGAGCAGTTAATTCGAAGGAGGAATAGCCCACGGTTAAAAGCTGTCCTTTATTTCCGGCGAATCAGATGATGGTCTTGGTTTTGACAACATCACTGGAGACAGGTGTTTTGGCTTCCTCTGTCTTGGGAGTGGTTGTCGGGCCGGCCTTGGTGTCTTCCGGTTTGTTTTTCGGCATATCCATGTCAATGGACCCCTTGAACTTTGCCCCATCCTCCAGGGTGACCCTGGGTGAAGTGACATTGCCTTTAACTGAACCGGTCTGGGCAATCCTGACACTCTCGAAACCAACGATATTACCGACAATCTTACCTTCGATGGTAACATTTTTCCCGTAAATATCAGCTTTCATCCGTCCATTTTTTCCTATGGTAACCGAGTTATCCCGGAGGTCAACTACGCCTTCAACCTCACTCTGGATTACCAGGTTTTCTTCTCCGTAGATTTCTCCTTTAAAGGAGAGGGTTGGACCCATTACTGACCTTTCAGCGGCTTTGGGTGTCTGAAAAGGGGCTGCCGCCTGGGCGGAGGAACCGGCGTTGGCCGGCGCGTCATCGTTTTTTTTCCACATATCGTCATACTCCAGGGAAATTGAAAATATTTGAATTCATTCCGAAACAAAAGATATCTTCCGGTTTTTTTGTAACATGCCTCTATTTTTTTTCTTGTTAAGTATTGTAACTCTTTACGCTTGTCATGGTGAAGGGGGAAAAGAAAATTATTGCCCCGGGAGCACTGTGGCATAAGCTTGGGGCTTATGGTGGCCCCCTGTCATCTATGTCCTGAGCCTGAAGTGTCACCTGTGTCCTGACTGCACCCACACCATTTCGAACATCTCACAACTCAGCTCTCACTTCACTTTGCCGTCCGGGAACACGGTTACTCGTATTCTATGGGATCAATGATTCCGGCCTCCCTGAACCCTCTCAGCCTGAGCAGGCAGCTGTCACATGAGCCGCAGGCCCGTTCCTGGTTCCGGTAGCAGGACCAGGTTTTCTCCAGGGGAACCTCCATTGCAAGGCCCTGGAGGATGATATTCTTTTTGTTCATCCTGATGAGCGGGGTTATGATCCTGATATGGGTTTCAGGCATGGTGCCTTCGTCGACAGCCTTTTCAAAAGCCGTGAAGAATGATTTCCGGCAGTCAGGATATCCGGAACTGTCTTCCTCAACAGCCCCCACGTAAATGTATCCTGCCCCTACCACCTCCGCCCAGGAAACGGCGATTGCCAGGAGGTTGGCGTTCCTGAAAGGAACGTAAGTGACTGGAACCACGGATGGGTCGAGCTGGTGTTCCGGGACTGAGATTGCAGGATCTGTCAATGCTGATCCGCCTACCGCCCGGAGATGGTCGGCTTTGGTGATCATTCTTTCCTTTACCCCGTAGTAATCTGCAAGGTCATTGAACGCCCTGGATTCCCTTTCCCAGGTCAACTGTCCGTAGTTGACGTGAAGGAAATAGAGTTCATGTCCCTCTGCTTCGGCCTGGGCTGCAGCCACAATGCTATCCAGGCCTCCGCTCACTAAACAGACTGCTTTTGACATATGAAAATTGTATTCTATTACCGATAAACTTTCAGGAAGATGCATGTGGACGGCGGAAAAGGTATAACATGTAGACTCGACCCTGTGGAACCGTAGAAAGGAAGGAATCCTCGTGCTGGAATGAGTAAAAAGCTGGTAATAGCCTTTGCGGCCCTATTGATAGCCGGCTTGGCAGGGCTATTGATACTGAAGTCGCATACGGTTGAAATAGTTCATGTGGTGGTGGTCAACGCCCTGGTTCATAAGGCCCCTGAAGGCTATGACCTGGAGCGGATAAGGCTTGTTCTGGACGGTGCCCTTGCCCGCGCTGAACAGGGGGGATATAGTGACAGGTACCTGGAGAGGCTCAAGAAGGTTTCTCACGACCTTGAAAAGAGGCAGTTCCTGGAACCTGGTGAAATGGATGAGTTGCTGGCTGAATTCAGGAATCAGGAATAGCAGCCCGGGATTGGCAG
>CAZOGT010000160.1:0-6938 GCA_964579015.1 uncultured Acidobacteriota bacterium
GTGACTTTGGCCCCGGCCGCGTCAGTAGGGCCGTCGGTCCCGTCCGTGCCGATTGAGGCAAATAATACGGGCTTGTTTTCCCATTTTTCCAGGGCCCGGGCGCATTCCAGGGCAAACTCCATGTTCCTTCCTCCTTTACCGGATCCCTGGAGCTTCACGGTGGACTCCCCCCCGGAAACCAGGCAGCAGGGAGGCGGAAGGGGGTGGCCTCCAGCCAGGACCTCTTCAGCCACGGCTGCATGGAAGCGGGCCAGTTCCCCGGTATCTCCGGAAAGGGAAGAAGAGAGGATCAGGGGTTTGAAACCGAGCCTGGATGCTTCGGAAGCCGCGGCTTCCAGGGCCAGGCGGTTATTGGCGATAATGACGTTCCTGACCCGTTCTCCTGGAAACTCCCCTGGTTTCAGGGTTTCCACGGGAGCATCCTTTCCACCCTTGCAGCCTTTTTCCAGGTGTCTGATGACGGGTTTGGGCAGGCTTGACCGGATCCCGTAGGAATCGATGATATCCAGGCATTCGGCGTAGGTTGTGGGGTCGGCAGCCGCGGGGCCGGACGCGATGGAGGTAAGCTCATCCCCGATCACGTCGGAAAGAATCAGGGACAGTACCGAGGCCCCGTTGACGTTCCGGAGAAGCTGCCCTCCCTTAACCTGGGAGATGTGTTTTCGGATTGCATTGATTTCCTGGATTTCAGCTCCGCAGGAGAGCAGGACCCGTGTGGCCTTCTGCTTGTCCTGCAGGCTTACTCCGTCCACGGGGAGAGGGAGCAGGGCCGAACCTCCTCCGGAGATCAAGAGGAGGACCAGGTCTTTGGAGGTGGTTTCCCGGGCAAGCATCTGCAGGAGGGCCCGGGCTCCATCCAATCCGCGGGAATCAGGCTCTGGATGGGAAGCCTCTACAACCCTGGTCTGGTGCAGTTCTCCTCCGTGTCCGTCCTTGACAATGATCATCCCGTCCGAAAGGCGTTCTCCAAGGATTCTTTCCACGGCCCTGGCCATGGGGAACCCGGCCTTTCCGAAACCGGCCAGAAAAATTTTGCGGTAGCCGGAAAAATCCGGTTTTTCCTCCCGGAGAAAGCGGATTACGGCTTCTTCGGGATCTACAGCCTGTAAACCGGCCCTGTAGATCTGTTCAAGTACATATTCCTGATTGAGTGACATGGAATGATTGTAAACCAGACAGCGGACGTTTGCGCGGGCCGCAGGGCTACGGAATGTCAGTGCAGGTTAAGCTTCACAGAATCATTCCTTTTTACGAATTCCGGGAAATTCTGGTGTATCTGGTAGCGGACTATCCCGGCGAAAAATCCGGCGATGATGATAAAAACGATAAAGGTTCCGGTCCCCAGGATGGCTTTGGTAATGAGTCCCAGGAAGGTCTGGGTGGCGCTGGGCTGAGGTTCATCGGCCTTTTTCTGCAAATACTGGATTCTTGGGGCATAGCTGACCTGGTTAAGGACTTCCACGGCCAGGTCATCCGGGCCGCTGAAAACTGCCACCAGCAGACCTGAGCGTTTCAGGAAGACGGGCTGATTGCTGAAATACCCGTCGAGGTCGGCCCTGATCTGGGCCGAATACTCCCTGGCCAGTTCATGGGTAGGGTAGCCGATCAGGAAGAGGGGGTGGTTTTCCTGCCCATAGGCGGCATAAGCTATTTCAATTCTATCCGCGAAACCAATGTCGCGGAGGAGCGGTTCAGGAAAGTGTTCATTCATGCTGAGGGTTTCTGCCCCCAGGTAGAAAAGCGGCGTAATTCCGGTTCTGCCTTCATCCGGCAGATGGGAAATGGTCACAGGGAGAAGATTCTCCATTTTAATGCCGGCGGAGAAGGCCTCGACCATGGATTTGAATTCTTCTTCCTCGAGGCTGGATCGGTCGCTTTTTCGCAATGCTATCAGGAACTTGCCTCTCCAGAAAACGGATTGTTCAGGGTTGAACCAGTTCCCGACCGGGGCTGAAAGCCGCTTATATTCAGCCGGTCCCGACAGGGATGGCCAGTGGGTGAAAAGCTGGTAGGCGCCCAAATCATCCAGGACTTCCCACACCTTCAAGTCGTAGCCGATATTGTTTCCGCCTGTCATTTTCCAGGCGGAAAGGGAGCTGAGCTGGGATTCTTCGAGAAATTCAATGGGAAAAGGCCCCTTTTCGCGGGCGCTTTCAAGGCTTGTATCTTCTTCAGTCAGGACAAACCTGGTATTTTCAAATTCCGGGAAGTACCTCTGGATTGACGGTTCTCCAAGGAGAGGCTGTAGTGACATCAGGGCTGCCGCCAGGGCGGCTTTATGTAAAAAGGATCTGATATTTGGTCTCATGTAAATTGTTTAGTTACCCGTACTGGTTTCCCTTGCAGCAGTCTGGAGATTTCCGAGTGCCTGGAAATAATTCTCCACTCCCATATAGAGGGCTTCCGCCAGTAATGTTCTCGACATGTCGGATTTATAGTACTTTTCATCAGAAGGATTACTTATAAACCCCACTTCTGTCAAGATGCTGGGCATATTAGATCCAATAAGGACTATGAACGGGGCCTGCTTGACCCCCCTGTTGATCTGGCCTGCGAGAGATGCGGAAAGCCGTCCGTGCAGGTGGGTCTGCACCACTTGAGCCAGGTCCCGGGACTCCTCCTTGTAGTCGCCCCGGGCAATATTTTTAAGCAGTTCCTCCAGGGCGGCGATTGTCCGCTGAGCCCCGGCATTCTCCATGCTGGCAACCCTGCGCTCATCTTCGCTGCTGGAAAAATCAAGCACAAAGGTTTCAATTCCCCTGACCCGCCGGTTAGGGCTTCCGTTGGCGTGGATGGAGATGAAAAGATCAGCCCCGACCTGGTTGGCGATGGCTGTCCTTTCCTCCAGGGGAACAAACACATCCCGGTCACGGGTCATTATCACTTCCACCCCCAGCCTGTTGACCAGATAGTCCCTGAGCTTCAGCCCCACATCCAGCACCAGGTCTTTTTCCTTGAGGCCGGTAGGCCCGATAACCCCCGGGTCCCTGCCCCCGTGGCCGGGATCTATTACCACCTTGCCGACCTTCAGTCCGAGTGTCCTGGTCAGGGTCATTTTGCCGTCATAGGTGGGAGCCGCCCCTGGGCTGACGGGGGGCGTTACTGAAGGCGCGGCCGGCTTGCTGTCCAGTGAGCCGGCGGCGTTATCGGAAGGCTTCGATCCTTCCCTCGGTTTTCCCCTGGTGTCAATGACGATCCTGAAAGGATTGTAAAGAGCAAACACGGTGTGCTGGTTGATGGTGTCAAAATCGAGTACAACCCTGACTACGCCGGGCCGGTTGATTCCCACCCTGATCTGATTGATGAAAAGGCCGTTTACGTCATAGGCCCGGTTGATCAGTTTCGGGTCCATCCGGGTATTCAGGAGGTCGAAAAAGATCCTGTCAGGATTGGAAAGGATCTCCTTGTTGAATTCCGTTTCCTTGTCCAGCTGCAGGACAACCCTGGTATAGTCTTCGTTGGACCAGAAGCGGATATCGGAGAGTACCGAGGATGCCCCTGTGCTTATGGTTGCCGGTTCCGCCGGCTGTGCAGCGGCTGAGATTCCGGCCTGGCTTCTCCGCAGTTCGGCGGCACGCTGCAAAGCCCTGTTCCTGAATTTCGTATAGGGATAATCCCTGGCTACAAATTCATAATAATAGATGGCCTTGTTAAGGGAGGAAGCGCTGCTGTACTTTTCGGCCATTTCATCGTAGAGGGAAGCAATAGCATACAGTGAGTCATCGCAGGCCCCATAGGTAGGGTCCTGATCAATTACCCGCAGGTAAAGAGTGATGGAATGAAGGTACTGGCTCCTGGTTCTGCCGGATGAAGGCCTGCTCATAAGTTGCGCATGGTACTGATCAGCCTTCTGGTACGCTTCCCTGGCCGCATTGCGGTCCCTGGCCGCAACGGTAAGGGTAACCGCCGATATAAGCAGCATCAGTGTCAGCAAAATAAGAATTATTCGGCGCATTTCCGTTTAATGTGTGTCCCTCGAAAGCCCTTTCATTTTCCGGTCTTCAGATGAAAATTTCCTATATTTTATAAAATTACCCTGTCAAGGGGGGAAAGGTTCAGCCTTAATCCCGGCGAACAGCAACAGGTCAGGCCAAGCCCCGGCAGCTGAGGATCATGCAGGGAGATAAATTTTAGAGGGCATTTTAAAAAGACTCAAAACCTGGTTCCGGAAATTCCGGGAGCACTTATACAGCGTCAATAGTTGGTCAGGGTTATGTTTCCGGAACTGTCAAGGACCCTGTTGATCCTGACAGGGCGGCTCCGGGGCGCCGCCTGCTCCTCTTCCATTCCAGCCAGCGACCTGACTTTTTTAACGTAGTTGACGGTTTCCGGATAGGGTGGTATCCCGTTGAATCTTTTAACGCTGTTTTCACCCGAATTATAGGCGGCAAGAGCGAAATCAAGGTCCTGGTCGAAATGATCCATCAGGAAACTCAGGTATTTGATTCCCCCGGCGATATTTTCTTCGGGGTTGAAAACATCTTTTACCCCGAAGCGGCTTGCCGTGTCCGGATGCAGCTGCATCAGCCCCTTGCAATTCTTAATAGAGACCGCGTAGGGGTCGTAGTTGCTTTCAACCTGGATCATGGCTTTGACCAGGTCCTCTGAAACCTGATGACGGGATGCGTAATGCTTAATGATGTCTTCGTAGTAGACTGAATCAGGTGAAATACGGTTCGCATCAATGCCGAATCCGGAGACCCGGGTTTCGCTTTGCGGTGGCGCGGCGTTCCGGTAACCGATGTTTGTGAAGACCTTGGTTCCATGTTTGTCGACATAGGAATAGAGATCGCTGCCGGCCGGCGAACCGACCAGGGAGGCCAATACCATGATCATCAACAATTTCCATCCAGGGTTCTTATTCATAGTTGTCCAGTTGCTTGCGTATTTCTGTTTATGATACCTGTTATCTCTGAATAGCTTAATTTTAATGCGCATTTTACCGGTTTTTTTTGCGGTCATTTGATCCATGTTCCCCTGGTGGGCGTATTCCAGGATAAAAATGGAGCTCTATTCAATCAGGGCCTGCATCACCAACCCGGGCGGTTCCCGGCAAACGCGGTTCAGCCAGGCACTGTAGATGATAAAATAGGGTAATGGATTTGAATTGTGATGTCCCCAACAAACAGGTAAAGGAGATTAAATGGAAGCCCTGAACGTTTCTCAGAGTTTCAAGGGGCCTGAAGGTCCGGTTGTTTTAGTAATTATGGATGGTATCGGCATAGGGAACGGGTCTGCCGGAGATATTGTCAGCCTGGCTGATACCCCGAACCTGGATTTCCTGAAAGAAAACTGTGTCAATAGCAGCCTCCAGGCCCATGGGACCGCCGTGGGACTCCCTTCTGATGACGATATGGGAAACTCCGAAGTCGGGCACAATGCCATTGGTTGCGGAAGGGTCTTCTCCCAGGGAGCGGCCCTGGTCAACAAGTCGATTGCCGAAGGCCGCATTTTCGAGGGCGAAACCTGGAAGGCACTGATCAGGAATGTGAAGGAAAGGAAATCTTCACTGCATTTCATCGGGCTGTTGTCAGATGGAAATGTACACTCCAACATGGATCACCTTGAGGCCATGCTTAAAAGGGCCAGGGAGGAAGGCATTACTAAAGCCAGGATTCACCCCCTGCTTGATGGAAGGGATGTGCCTTCTACTTCGGCCCTGGAATACGTGGAGCGCCTGGAAAATTTTCTTGAAGAAATCAACTCCGCCGGCGAGGTGGATTTCGCCATAGCTTCGGGCGGAGGGCGGATGAACATCACCATGGACCGCTATAACGCCAACTGGGACATGGTGAAAAGGGGCTGGGATACCCACGTCAGGGCCGAGGGCCGGATGTTTAAAACCATGACCGAAGCAATTGAGACGTTCCGCTCTGAAAAGGAGGGGATTCTTGATCAGGACCTGCCACCGTTTGTTATCAGCCGTGATGGACGGCCGGTAGGTCCGATAGTTGACGGGGACAGTGTAATATTTTTCAACTACCGAGGCGACCGGGCGCTGGAGATCACCAAGGCTTTTGAGGCTGACCACCTGGAGGAGTTCGACCGGGGCCCCAGGCCGGATGTTGAGTTCGCCGGGATGATGGAATATGACGGAGACCTCAAGGTGCCCAAGAAGTACCTGGTTGCTCCGCCGGCCATAAACCGGACCCTGGGCGAATATCTTTCCGCCTCCGGTGTCAGGCAGTACGCTGTGTCTGAAACCCAGAAGTATGGCCACGTGACCTATTTTTTTAACGGCAACCGTTCCGGAAAATTCAACAAAGACCTGGAAACCTATGCCGAGATTCCGTCTGATATCCTGCCTTTCGAGGATGCCCCGAAGATGAAGGCCGAGGAGATTACCAGGGCTACAGTTGCGGCTATTGAATCGGGCGAATATGAATTTATCCGCCTGAATTACCCTAATGGAGACATGGTTGGGCACACTGGAGTGCTGGAAGCGGTCAGGGTCGCTGTGGAAGCGGTTGATAAAGGGGTTGGACAGCTGATGGCAGCTGTTAAAAGGTCCCGGGGGATCATGGTGGTATCGGCAGACCACGGCAACGCTGACGACATGCTGGAAGTAGATAAGGCAACCGGTGAAGCGAAAAGGGACAGCCAGGGTAACCTGAGGACCAAGACCGCCCATTCATTGAATCCCGTACCTGTATATTTTTATGACCCGGCAGGCCAGGCAAACCTGGAGCTGGCCGGGGTAGAGAAGGCCGGCATCAGCAACCTGGCGGCCACCTGCCTGGTCCTGCTTGGATATGAGCCTCCCGAGGATTACACCCCTTCTATTGTCAGGGCATCGGCCCGCGGGTAGTCAAAGGCCGCCGTCAAGTCGACAGGCTGAGCTCTGCGGCCCGTTGACTTGACGGCATTTTCTGCAGCCTTCCTAACCCGCGTTTCTCACCGAAATGCTGCTGCGGGCTGAGAAAGATGGTGAGGGCCGC
>CAZOGT010000161.1:0-6924 GCA_964579015.1 uncultured Acidobacteriota bacterium
GGAATGACCCCTGTCCCTGCGGCAGCGGCAAAAAGTTCAAGCACTGCTGCGGGGCCGGTTAAATACGGAATTCCCGGTCCTTTCTCAGGACAAACTCCTCAGGCCGGATACGGTTTCACCCGAGGCACGATTCAACATTCCCGCGTCACTCTGGCAGGTGATGAACGTCATCCCCCTGGATTTCCATAGTCCCGCGTCCTCCACCGTCTGGATATGAATTCCTGAACTCACTCCGTTCTCAGCGCAAGACCGTATGACTTCCCTGCACGCCTCTGTAACTTCGGGACGATTCATTTCCCCGGGGCATCCCAGGCTTTGAGAGAGGTCGAAAGGCCCTATCATAACCGCGTCAATTCCTTCGATCTGTAAAATCTCATCAGCATGGGAAACCCCTCTGGCGGTTTCTATCTGGATAACAGTAAGGATCTCCCTGCCGGCCCAGTCGAGGTAGTCGGGAATCTTAAGGAATGGATCCCTCGCCAGTTTCGCGGCAAGGCTGGCTCCCCTTTCTCCCCTCGGGTAATAGCTGGAAGACCTGACAAGCATCTCCGCTTCCTCCGCAGTTTCCACGTGCGGCACCACCAGGCCGTCAACGCCAAGGTCAAGGGTTCTGGCAACATGATGATATTCCAGGGAGGGAATCCTTACCAGGAGAGTCATTTCTTCATAACCGGCCAGAAGAGCCAGTGTCTGGATGGTCTCTGAACTGAACGCATTGTGCTCATTGTCCAGAATCAGGTAATCCCATCCGGAAGCAGCCATCATCGGGACAATTGCAGGAGTCCGAAAGTCAGTCGCCATGGTACCGAAAGCAGTGCCGCCTTCTCTCAGAATTTTTTTGGTGCGGTTGATGCCGAATACCATTCAGATATGATAACCCACTTGTTGACATCTTTACTGAGGATTCCTTCATTCAATCTCCTCTTTAGGCACACTCAGGTCGTCAACCAGCCTGATTATCACTTCAGTCTCGGTTAGCAGGTTAATATCGTCACCCCTGGTCAGCACTGTCCCGACCAGCCCGCCGGCTGCTCCGACCACTGCCCCCTTCCCGGCACCGCCCGCTCCTCCGGCAATCACTCCGATAAGGGCGCCTATACCCGAAGAAGCGCCTATTCTCCCAATGTCGCCTTTTACTCCGCTTTCCTGGGTAATGGTCTCTGATTCTGATACAGCCCTGTTACGGGGGTTCTGGATCAAACCTACCATTTCAGCATTGAGGGCCAGTGAATAACCGGGCCTGATTTCAATTCTGTTGAACTGGAGTTCCATTTCAGCCTTGCCCCTTATGCGCCCTGCCCTTTTGAGGCGGGAGACTATTCCGTACACCCTGGTCCCTTCAAGAATTGCAGCTTCATCAGACAACTCGATATCCTCTGCCAGGGCGGCCTGGAATCCGTCCCCCTGGTTATTCATCTCTGTACTCAGTGGATCAAGAAGGCGGAGAACAATTTTTGTCCCACCCGGTACAATCCAGCCGGAACTCTCAGTTCGTGGTTCCACTGCCCTGGGTTGGGGCTTTTCATCCGATATCAGGGCTCTGTGCACTTCGGGTTCCGGATTATTAAACCCGTTTTCGTATCCGTCCTTGAAACCTCTCCGATAAGCGACACGGTATACTTCGGGATCATGGATCTGGTCATTAAATCCGTTTTCAGCCAAGAGAAAAGCCGGCCACTTTGAATAGTCGTAACCTTCATTATCCCGCCTGTTCTTACGACCCGATATCTCACCGTCAGAAAAGCCCTGATCATATGCATGCCGATAGGTATCACCCGACCCCTGGCCCTGGAGGGGAAGGGATAAATAAAACGCGCCTAATAAAAGCAGAATCAAAACTCTATGACTGTTCATTGGTTTCATTGCCGGGCAAAAAATCAACCTGCCCTTTAATCCGTCGAATAGGCCACCTTGTCTTTAATGTCATCCCATCTGATCATGAAACTGTCCAGAAGAAGCTGTGGGCCGACCTTCATAAGCCTTCCTGAAGGAGTTGTGTACTGGAAAATATATACCTTGTAACTCCTGCGGGCATACAAGCCGCCGGTTTTCTCAAAAACAATCCGGTGTTCATAAGTTCCCTGTTCCACGCCATCCCTGCTGTAAAATTTCAAGCCGCCGAAGGTTCCTTCAGGGGCAAGCCTGATGAGGGTATTTGTCAGGGGCATGTACAGGTCATCACGGTCGATTTTAAAAACCTGCGCGAAAGTCAGCCGGCAACCTGAGCGGGCATCATTGGACCTGTCAAGGCTGTCCATGGTCTCATCTACAGTTTCCCACCTTATAACCTTGGGCTTTCCCCTGGTCTTTGCCTTTACCGGCAAATCCAGTTCATTGATCAAAGCCTCACACTGCGCACCCAGCAACGGACCGCAAGCAGTAGTGAGGAGTAATGCTAAAGTTAAAATCCATTTCATCTCTTACCTCTATACTGATTGGAACCTTTCCCAAAAGGATCATTTGCCCCGGACTGATTCATCCTGCTCCATGCGCTTCAACTATATTTAATCAGTCTGAAACTAATTACGGGATTAATTAACCTCGGCGCTGCAAATGGTTTCCGGGCATTTCCCGGTCATGGCCGGGATTCAGAATAGTCCCGGCCATCCTTCGATCCGGAGGTTAGACGATGTACCAGGTCAACGACAAGAGCAACATTGTCGACGGGTGTCTGGGGAAGGAAACCGTGCCCGAGATTGAAGATATGCCCCGGTCTGCCATCAGCCTCTTCAAGGACATCTTCCACCTTTTTCTTCAGCACCTCCGGCGGAGCCATCATCGCAAGCGGGTCCAGGTTCCCCTGGATTGCCGAATCAAAACCAACATCCCTCCAGGCCTCCCCCAGAGGGATTCTCCAGTCCACGCTCTGAACATCTCCTCCCGCTGATTTCATCTCCCTGAGGAATCCGGCAGTACCTGTTCCGAAATGAATCGCCGGCACATCGTGCGCCTCCAGTGATTTGAAAATCAGGGATGTGAACGGCTTGACATAGCCCACATAATCTCCGGGCGAAAGTGCCCCGACCCAGCTGTCAAAAAGCTGGATCGCCTGTGCACCGGCCTTGACCTGCATTTCCAGGTACCTGATTGTGACCCCTGTTATTATGGACATCAGCCGATTCCAGCTTTCAGGAAACCGGTACATGAAATTCTTTGTCTCCAGGTAATTCCTGGAATGCCCCCCTTCTATGATGTAACTGGCCAGGGTGAAGGGAGCCCCGGCAAATCCTATCAGGGCCTTGTCCTGACCCATCCCGGCTCTTACCAGGCCCACAGTTTCAGCCACAAAATTCAAATCCTGCTCCGGGTTCCCTTCCCGTAAGCTTTCCGTGGACTCCCCCCCCCTCAGAGGGCTGTGAATTCTTGGGCCCACCCCCTCAATAAAGGAAAAATCAACCCCGATCACGGGAAGAGGCAGAAGGATATCAGCAAAAATTATGGCTGCATCAAGGTCAAACCTCCTCAGTGGCTGCAAAGTAACTTCGGCCGCCAGTTCAGGGTTCCTGACCATTTCCAGCATTGAAAACTCCTTCCGGAGTTCCCGGTACTCCGGCAGGTAGCGCCCAGCCTGGCGCATAAACCAGACCGGTGTGCAGTCTGTCGGCTGACGCCTGCAGGCTCTGAGAAATCTGGATTCATCGCTCATCTATCATCCCTGTCAGTGGACAAACACAGCCACTCTCCCTGTTGCTTTATGCGGTTTGCAGTAACAGTGGCTGTGGATTTCTGAACATTATTACCCGTTGGCTGCCAATCTCTATATCTGGGAACAGGAGGCCGGACTCAGGATCAGATCAGTAACAGCACATACCGTATCCTTATACCTCGGGAGATTTTTCAGCTTGTCCCAGCCCTCGCTTTCCACAAATCTCTTCCAGGCGGCATCACGTTCGTTCATGTCCTCAAAAGCCAGCATGTAAATGAGATTGGGCATCTTTTCACCGGCCAGGGTCTCGCCAAACATAACGGGATTCATTCCCGTCTCCTTGAAGACCTGGATTTCACCGCCCTCGTTAAACATTTCCACCTTCAGCAAAGCCTTTTCACGATTATGGCTTTCGTAGATGCGGATCTCGAAAATCCTCCCGCTCTTACCTTTCAAGCCTTCCGGCATCTCCAGTTTCGGAAGGTGGGTGAAAGCATGTAAAAGCGAAGTTGAGATCCTGTAATATGCAGGATCATTCATCCCGGATCTCAAAAAAGACTCCCCCTTGGCAAGATATTCCTTATATTCAGCAAGCTTATCCCAGGCCGTAAGGAATGACTCTATATCAGGATGGGGGATTAGAATAAAGTAATCCGATCCGTGGGCCCCGTATTTCGGTTTAAGTACCCCGACCGGAGAGATCCCCAGCCTGTTGAGAGCAGGGATGGCCGCCTCTTCCCAGTATTTCTCCAGACCTCCCTTCTGGGCGTTGTTAACCACCTCTATCCTGATCAACTCATAAAAACACCGCTCACCGGCTCCCGCGGCGCTCACCGAAACAGCCGCCCCGGCACCGGCAAGGGCTGAAGCCACCATAAAATTTCTTCTGTCCATGTTTTCCTCCAGATTTTTCTTCTCATTATTATCCATGTTTGCTTCTCAGGCAATGGCACTGCAATCCATCCCTGAAATGCCGGATATCCCCGACGCCCGGGAGATCCCCGCCATGCAGGGTTCTTTCCCGGTATTCCCTCAGCAATCATACCAGCAAGTAGGCCGCGAGTTTACCGGCTGGTCCTGTTTTCCTGTAATTATTTGTCAGCCGGCCGGCTCCGGGAAAAAAGCAGCCTTCCGCCATGAGCAGCCTGTGGCTGATGAGGTTGATATCCGGGGCATATCTAAATTAATATGGACTTGGTAAATAATTAAATTCAACTCCACTTTGAACTGAACTTATACAACGGCTTTGATCAATTACAATTCAATAATCCACATTTAAAAGATCCAGGGACCGGTTCCTTCCGGGAATCGATCCAACATGTTTGGAAAGGAAAAAATAATGTCAAACTCTGATCGCAGAGATTTCATCAAAAGCGCGGCCACCGGGTTGGTGGTGGCAGGAGCGGTAGCAGCGACTGCCAATGCCTATGTAGGCCATCCCCTCACTGAAAAGGAAAAATTAGCCCGTATTGCATCAAATTGCTGGCCGGCACGAAAGCTGTTCATCAACAGGAACGGGTGGACGGGTAATGCGGTGATTACAGATGATGTGAAAGAAATGAGGGAAAAATACGGTACCCTCACCATGCATGATTTCCCGCAATGGACCAAGGACACCTACCCCGGTGTATATCACATGGACCTCTGGTCATCTGTATTCGGAGATCCAAAGGATGCCGACCAGTTTGTGGAAACCGAATATGAGAGGGACGGACAGACCCGGACCTACTACAACTGGGACCCTTCCAGGCCTGCTTCCGTAAAATGGCTGGAAGAATTAGCCAACATCCAGGTTAAAACCGGGACCAAGTGCAACCACATTTCCAATAACGCGCCCCAGCATATCGCTGATCCTGACGAGGAAAAAAGACAGGAAGGTGTAAGGGTGGCGAAACTCTGGATGGATGCCGGAGCGATTCTCGGTGCCAAAACAATGCGGGTCAACACCGGAGTTACCGGTACCAGGATCATGCCTGAAGCCGACCCTGATCCTGAAACAGGATACCCCCGCAACGACAAAATAGTCACCTATTTCGACCAGTGCATCAAGTCAATGCGCGAACTGGCTGATTACGGTTCCAGGGTCGGCGTCAAAATCACCATCGAAAACCACTGGGGTCTCTGTGCCAACCCGATGAATATCAAAATAATCATTGACGAGGTCAACCACCCCTTCTGCGAAGCCACACCTGATTTCTGCAACTGGGAACACGAGTACCACCTCTTCCACGGAATCGATATCCTGGCACCCTACACCCACACCCATATTCACGCCAAGTACTGGGACCGCTGGAAGACCCCGGAAAAGGACTGGAACGACGTTCAGAGAAATGTCAGGATTCTTAATGCCCACGGCTACAAGGGCATCATTTCAATTGAATATGAGCATGGTCCCGTGGACGACATCGCTGGATCCAAATGGCTCCTTGATGAAGTAATGGCTGCCTTGTAGTCAACCTATATCAGCTCACCGGCCAGGATCTGGGTTAAAGATTCCGGCCGACAGCCTCGCGTCCGGGGTCCACGATCGGATCCCGGGCGCTTTCACCCTGCCATCTGCTCCTTTTCCCCTCCTGGATGTTCCGTCACTGCAGTTTATATCCGTTTTTTTCTGAGTAGCAACATTACATGCAGGATGATAGACTGATCAGTGAAAAGAACCCTAAAAAGTGGTGTCCAGAATTCAGCATGATTTACGGAACCTGAGGCCAAGTGCCAGCATCTAAATAATTAATAGACATCTCAACAATAAATAACTCCTGAATGAACTAATATTTTCAATCACCCTACATACGTGGGAAAGGAAAGAAAAATGGCAGATTCCAATCGCAGAAATTTCATCAAGACGGCAGCAACCGGGTTGGCGGTTGCTGGAGCTGTAACAACGGCGGCGAATGCCTATGTGGGTCATCCGCTAACCGAAAAAGAAAAACTCGCTCGCATTGCCTCCAATTGCTGGCCGGCACGCAAGCTCTTCAAAAACAGGGGAGGAAGGCCCGGAAACCAGGAATCAGAGGACCTTAAGAAAAAATACGGCACTCTCACCATGCATGATTTCCCCCAGTGGACCAAGGATACCTATCCCGGTGTTTACCACATGGACCTCTGGTCATCCGTATTTGGAGATGTTGATGACCCGGATCAGTATGAAGTAAGCGAATATGTACGTGATGGACAAACACGCACCCGCTACCGGTGGGACCCTTCCAGGCCTGCTTCTGTTAAATGGCTGGAAGAATTAGCCAACATCCAGGTTAAAACCGGGACCAAGTGCAACC
>CAZOGT010000162.1:0-6905 GCA_964579015.1 uncultured Acidobacteriota bacterium
GTAGAAGACCTCTGTTTCTTCAGAAACCTGGGGGAAATCACCCCTGGAGAGCACGTTCACCACTTCCCGCAGCGGCCAGATACTCCGGCGCAGGAAAATGATGTCGCCCCGGATGCGGTGGATCTCATGCAGGGTGTTTTCCGTGGGGCCGGCGAGCAGTTCCTCCTCGAGGTCCTCGATTTTTTCTCCGATGGCTTCCATGACCAGGAAGTAGTTGTCCACTATGGCGTCAAGCAGGGCGTAGCAGAGGTAATCGGTTCCCAGCCTGCGGATCCTGGGTTTCCCCTTGCGAATCCTGTCCCTGACCCCGTTGAACACGTCGCCCTCCTTTTCCTGGAAGGAGAGGAGCATGTTCGGCCCCACGACAAGGCTTACCTGTTCAGCGGAGATCTCCTGTTCCGGGCTGTATTCAATCATCTTCAGTACCACAAAGAGGAGGCCGTCATACTCCTCGATCTTGGGCCGCTGCCCGGTATGGGCGATGTCTTCGAGGATCAGCGGGTGAAGGGAAAAGGTGTTCCCGATGTCGGCGATGATGGCCGTATCGTGAAGGCCGACCAGGTCGATCCAGCTTACCGCGGGGCTTTCCTTCAGGGGCAGGGCCTCCCCAACGGCCCGCAGGGAAGCCTCCCGCAGGTTTTCCATGTCGTAATCGATGAGGCGGATTACCACCTCTTCAGTCTTCTTTTCACCAATGTGAACCAGTGTGCCGGGTGCAAGCCCGGCTTTTTGTGATGTTCTCCTGCTAAATCGCAGCATATCCGGCCTCCCAGCCTGGTGTTCCCGAATTCCGTAGGTGCCGAAGGCGGCCCTGGTCAGGGATTCAGGGATTCAGCCAGGCGCTTGTACATCAAATTGTAGAACATCTCCAGGTAGCGCTTGTTTTCCTGGCGCTCCGTATGGGTGATGAATTTCCAGAACCCGTAAATCCGGGAGAGGGTCATCAGCCGTTTGGCGTAGAGTTTCCAGGTATACCTTTCTTCCACCCGGGCCACGGCGTTCCGGGAAATCGTTTCCCAGTAACCCGGCTCCAAAGCGCATTGGTCAAAGAACTCAGCAATTTTTGCTGCTGATTTGTCCCCGTGGTTGGGGTCGATGTGGAATCCCGACTTTCCGTCCCTGATAATCTCAAGGGGACCGCCGAAACAGGTGGCGAAGACCGGGAGGCCCGAGGACATGGCTTCCACCACGGTCAGGCCGAAGGCCTCGAAGAGGGCGGGCTGGATGAACGCGCCCCTGGCGTCGGCGATGACGCGGTAGAGCTCTCCTACGAAATTTTTGTCAGGTTGGAATTCCACCCATCGGACCTGTCCGTCCAGCTGGTATTCCTCCATCAATTCATGCATCCTGATGATCTGCAGCTTCTCCTCCTCGTCCTGTGATTTGCCGGCATCAATGAAACCCCCGGCCACCAGGAGATTGACCCTGTCTCTCAACTTCCTGCTTTGGCCGAACCACTCCACCAGCCCGGTGATGTTCTTGATCCTGTCCAGCCTGGCCATGGTGAAGATGACCGGCTTTTCCCGGTCTTCAAGATGCCCCCTGGCCTCCTCTCCCGGGGGGCCGAAGATCAGTTCATTGATCTCATCGGAGAGTTCGGACAGCCTTCGGTCCTCCTCTTCATAGCTGAAGAAGGCCCCGTCATCAGCGCCCGGGGAAACGATGTTGAATTTCGGGTCAAAGACATCAACGCCGTTAAGTACCCGGTAGAGATCAGGCATGGTAAAAGCCTTGTACGATTCGTACTGTCCGACGCTGTTTTTGGTCCCGGCGATTTCCTGGTAGGTGCTGGTGATGATGAAATCAGCGGAATTCATGGCCAGCAGGTCAGCGGTGAACTGGACGGAGAAATGGTACTGGGGGTCCATTTCCTTCCAGTGAAGGTCCGAGTAGAGATATTTTGATTTTTCAAGGGCGTGGGCAATGATGCACTGGGTCACTCCCATGCGCTGGGCCAGCATGTAGGCGACAATGTTGCCGTCCGAATAGTTGCCGATAATCAGGTCAGGCCGGCTGTCCATCTGCTTGAGACTTTCCCTTTCGACCTCCCGGGAAAACCGTTCCAGGTAGGGCCAGACTTCAAACCTTGAAATCCAGTGAGGTACGATGTCTCCGGTCTTTTCCCGGAAGGGGACTCTCAGAATTTTGGCATTGCGGGTCCCGATGATCGGTTCGAGGGGCTGGTTGCACAGGGTCCCCTGGGATTCAGGTATGAGCCTGGTAACCACTACGATTTCCGGCTGGATATCCAGGCCCTGCTCCTCGGTCTGGCGGATCATCTCCTTTTCCAGTGCCCTGACCTGGTTGAGGATGTAGACGACCTGGCCGCCGGTGTCCGGCTTTCCGAGCACGTTGGACTGTCCGAGGAACCCGTGGGGAGACATGATGACCAGGCGGAAGATCATGGGGACCCTGGCCAGGAATCTTTCCAGCAGCCCCGGATCCGGTGCCTCGAGGATATCGGACAGGAGGCGGAGGGAGTCAGT
The DNA here is from genome assembly GCA_964579015.1 of uncultured Acidobacteriota bacterium. Taxonomy (GTDB): domain Bacteria; phylum Acidobacteriota; class UBA6911; order RPQK01; family JAPXNP01. The sequence continues at coordinate 2,487 of CAZOGT010000162.1, forward strand.
GATCCTCCCGGCGGTCCTGCCCCATCCGGGGAGGAACCCGAGGGCCTGCAGCTGGTTTGAAAACTCCTGCCAATCGGTATTATCTTCGTATTTTTCCAGTTCTATCAGGGCGTCCCGCAGGGCTTCCCGGAGGGTTGAGACGTTATCGATCCTCTTGGCCAGCATCAGGGGATGGCCGTTGAAGTGGTGAAGGCGCAGGAACTGGAGGAGCTTGTAGGAGCCTTCCTCCTGCTGGTTGAACATCCGGCCCGAAAGGACGCGGTTCAGGAATTCAACACCCCTGCCGATGGACCTGGTTTCCCTCATGCGCGGAAACTCGCGGACAAAGGGCTCGAAATCAAGTTCCAGGAGGCTTTCATCAGGAGCACGGTCCGGTTCGACTATAACTTCCTTGAACATCAGGAATTCATGGACGGTCAGCTCCTCCATGAAGATATCCTCCATGTGGAACCTGATATAGCTCCAACTGGAAGGATCGCTTCGGACAGCAAAGCAGGCGAACGGAAACCGGACGGCGCATTCTTCTGTGTCCCGGACCATCCTGGCAAAGGCCGAATCCTTCAGTTCGCTGCCCGATTCCTTTTCGGCAAAGCTCTCGAATATGTCAAGGACATCGCTGCTCAGCATGAAGGGGCGTTCCAGGTGCTGGAAGCCCCTGAAAAACAGGTAGACTTCTTTCCGGTGTTTCTCGAGGAATTGTTGAAGGCTGTTCAGCAGCTCGTGGTTGTTCATGCGTCTTCCGGGCTCCTTTCGTCAGTAAAAAATTCAAAATGCTGTGCCCCTTCCAGGATGCCTCCGGCGTATGGCCTTTCGGCAAAATAGACCCCCGGATCATCCCTGAGCACGTCCAGTTCGGGGTTGCAGTTGCCGACGACAACCCCAAGATTGCTGACGCGCAGCATCTCTTCATCATTGCCGGAATCTCCTGCAACGAGGATGTCCTCCATGGCCAGTCCCCATTTCATGGCCAGGTAACGAATCGCGTGGCCTTTTGATGCCCGAAGCGGGAGGATATCAAGGAAGGCCTCATGGGAGTAAATAACCTGCACGGCCAGCTTGTTGCGACGAAGAAGCCTGACAATTTCCGCCCTGGAAACACCTGAATCAGGGTCAAGAGAATAGCTGATCTTATGTTCGCGCTGTTCACTTTCAGGCTGCAGTTCCAACTCTTCGACACCCCCGAGAAGCTTCCGGACCCGATCCGGCTCCCAGCGGTAATTGATATGCCTCCGGTAGGCCAGGTCCTGGACCGGAGGCAGTCCATAATAGATTTCTGAGCCAACGCAGGTGACCATGATATTGGGGACGGCGACCCCCCATTCCCTGAGGGTCTTGATGGAACTGGAGAGAGTACGTCCGGTGGCAATGCCCAGCCCGATGCTCCCCTCTTTGGCCTTCAGGATACCCATCAGTTCCTCCAGGCTTTCCCGGTCTCCGAGCAGGGTGCCATCCAGGTCGGTAAAGAGGAGCTTCTTGATAGTCGGGAGCTTGCTTTTCACCACCTTGCTGGAGGTCTTTTTTTCCCAGTTATTCAGCACGGATTTGATCGATCTCACGTAGCGTCGGGCGTGGCCTTCCCAGGTATAGTGCCTGGCGGCCAGGCGAGCCCCGCTTTTGGACCAGCTTTCCCACTTCTTCCTATTGGTCAGGGCCTCGATCAGGCTTTCCTGGATATCCTTTTTGTCGAGGGGATCCACGAGGAGGCCGTTTTTGCATTTATCCAGGATCTCAGTCGGGCCTCCGTCCTTGGTGGCGACTACGGGAAGCCCGCTTGCAGCGGCTTCGATAATGGTCAGGCCGAAAGGCTCGGTAAGGGCCGGGTTGATAAAGACCCCCCTGCTCGAGGCGGCAAGCCTGTAGATATCAGGGACATCTTCCGCGGAGTGGGTCTTGGGATATGCGACTTTTCCGTAGAGATCGTAGCCGTCAACAGCATAGAGGAGGCGGCTCAATACCCTTGCGGCTCCTTTTTCCATTTCCAGTATCCGGTCACGGTTGCCGAGGACCAGGACCAGGTTCGCCAGTTCCTGGAGCCTGCGGCTTTCCCCGTATACCTCGACCAGGGTCCTGATGTTTTTCCTCTCATCAGGCCGGGACATGGCCAGGATCATCGGTTTGCCGGGATCCTCCAGGAACCTGGCGATTTCCCTGTAGATGGGAGGCTTTCTCCATCTTCTTTTCGGGGGGTAGAAATCCTGCAGGTCCACCCCGGGCGGAATGACCTTGGTCAGGGTCTTCTTGTAATTGGAGTAGACGGAGTACTGTTCCCGGTGCTCCTGCTGGGTGCTGGTTATGACCAGCTGCGCGGAATCAAGGGCGACCTCTTCGGCCTCGATTCTTTTCCCTATCTTGTATTTTCTTTCGAGTTGCTCAATTGAGGAGCCTCTTTCCATCAGCCGTTCTTTTTTGCTGCGCCCCAGGGAATGCCCGGTAAAGACCATCGGGATGCCGAGGATCGCTGCAAGACGGGACGCGATAAGCCCCGCGTCTGCGTAGTGCCCGTGAATAACATCAGGTACGAGATCGAGCCTGCTGAAGTGATAAAGCATGTTGTCAGTGAACTGCTCGATGTGGGGCCAGAGCATTTCCTTGTGCAGGTAACGGCGGGGGCCGCAGGGCAGCCTCACCAGGAAAGCCTGTTCCTCCAGCTGCTCCTCCGGTTCGGAATACTTCTTATTAATTTTTTTATCAAAGATCTGGCGCGTGAACAGGTCCACTCTCCGCACCTCGGGGTTCCGGGAGAGGCTTTTCGCCAGGTCAATGACATACTTGACCTGGCCCCCGGTGTCAGCATCCCTTCCGAGTTCAATGTCGGTGCCGGTGACCAGCCCGTGCAGGCTGATCATGGCTATATATAAACTTCCCTTTTCGTTCTTCTGTTCCGAGTTGCCCATGTTCAAGCTCCCTTGTTTTCCCACTCTTTTAACCGTTGTGCGTAGAGTTCAGGATTGTAGGAGGTAGCCCCCTGGATTCTGCAGATGTCGGCGGCAAATTCAGCCGCCCGCTCCAGAATGACCTCAGGACTCCATCCGGAAGAAAGCCCGTGAATAACCAGGGCGCTGAAAGCGTCTCCGGCCCCCACGGTGTCGACAAGGTCTTCGATTGCAGGGGGGGGCTGCTCAAGGGTCTCGAAGCTGGCGGCCGTAATGGCGGCGCCTTTTTCTCCCATGGTCGTGATCACCCATTGGGCCCCGAACCTGACCAGGAGTTCCTGTGCGGCGCGTTCCGGGCTGGAGCCGTCACCTCCGACTTCCGCCAGTTCAGAGCGGTTGAGCTTGATCCAGGTCGTCCCGGAAAGGAGGCTGTCTATCAGCTCATGGTTCCAGTCAGGAGGGCGGAGGTTGACGTCAATGAAGACCGGGGTTTCGGTCTGGTTCCGCAGTGATTCGAGGGCGGTGCGGGAGGCCGGGCTCCTGGCGGCAAGGCTGCCATGGTAGAGCATCGACACCGGCCGGGATTCCATGGCGCTGAGTGCCGCCTGCGGATTGATGAAATCCCAGGCGCTGTCGCGGACTATCTCGTAGGAAGGGTCCCCGTTGTCCATGGAAACCATGACCCTGCCGGTTGGGTGCTCCCTGTTCACCTGGATGCCCGAGGTGTCCATGCCCCAGGCCTGCATTCTCTGCAGGATGGAGCTGCCGAGATCATCGTCACCCACCGCACTGATGATCAGGGGCCGGGCCCCGAATCCCTGCAGGTGCCAGGCCACATTGAAGGGCGCCCCTCCGAGGACCTGGTTGCCGCCGGGAAAAATATCGAACAGGACCTCACCGAAAACAACGGGCCCCGGTTTTTTCTCGTGCATTGGATCTGCCTTTTCATTCTTCATGTTTTTCATCATCGGGCATCGAAGGCTGCTGCTGTACCTGCCGCGATGCAGGTGGTTCAAATCGGGAACTTCGATTATCCGGCCCGGTTTACTCTCCGATCCGGGCCCTGTCATCAATAGTAACATCCGCCTCGTACGTTTCCCCTATTTTACCCGGGCTGTTGCCTCGGCGCGGAGCGTGCAGTGAAGCGGGGCTGCGTTACCTGGTCTCTCGTGATGCTCGAGTCAAGCCTTCCCGCTGCGGCAGGGAAGTGGACATGCCCATGGGGTCTGCGGGTTCGTTATCTATGGATCCCGGGGCAAACAAAGAACCCCGGACGCCGGATTGTCGCCTGGTGCAGTATTTAACTTCATTTAAATCTTGTAATTAACGGGATAAATCTCTGTCAGTCTTCAATATTACCATAGCAGTAGGGCGGCTTCAAGAAGCAGGTCAGGAGGAGTTTTCCCGATTTTCACGGGTGAGAAGGATGTTAAGTCGGGGTCGGCGTCGGGGTCGGCGTCGAAAAAAATGCTGAGGCGGACCTGAATCCTTGGGGTCCAGGCGGCCGGCCGGGGATTCGACCCCGATAGCGATACCGACCCCGACC
>CAZOGT010000163.1:0-6892 GCA_964579015.1 uncultured Acidobacteriota bacterium
AGATTGAATTCTTCATCATAAACATCGGAGATGCGTTTAAAAAACAACAAAGGGAAAATGTAGGTCTTGAAATCAGCAGCATCAACCGGTCCTCGAAGTATGTTGGCTGCTTCCCAAAGATGGCTTGAGAGGGTGCTTTTATCCAGGTCAGGTAATTTACTGCTTCCGTTATTCCTGCTCAATTTAGGATGACCTTATCTAATCTAAATGTTTCGCAACCCTTCATAAGACATTCGCTCTTTCCGTCCGGGTGCTGCGAATTTCCTGATTGCTGTATTTGCAGGTGACTGCCCTTTTTACAATTTCTCGGCCAGTTTCCTCAACCTGGGCCGGTAGGCGGCCAGGTTTTTCTTCCGCTTTTCAATCCAGGACCGGTCCGCTTCCAGGGTATCGCGGGATACCTTGACGGCTTTCTCGGAAACTCTTTCAGCCGGTCCTCCCTGGGTCTGGCGGACAAAGACAAAATTCTGCGGCGAAAGCACCTGGTCCAGGTATTTCTGGTCCCAGTTGACGGCTTTTCCCAGGTTCTTCCGGGAGGCTTCCTGAAGCGCCTCCAGCAGGCCGGCCCCGGGGTCCGCAAGCTGGGCCTGCACCACCTCCCTGACAATGGCATGGGCCTGCCGGAAGGAAATGCCTTCATCCCTGACCAGGGTATCCGCCATCTCGGTTACCGTGATCCAGTGCTCTCTAGCCTTCTCCATCAGCCTGACCCGGTTGAATTCAGCCGAATCCATGGCCCCGGCGATCATCCGGATAGGGCGCCGGGTATCATCGAACACCCTGGCCACCACCGGCTGCATGTCATCCTCCATGTCCACGATGTCGCCATAGGGGGTGTTGTGCAGCATCTGGAAAACCGCCAGGGTATTGCCGAGGGCCCGGCTGTTAAGGGCCCTGGAGTGCTCCAGGGAAACCGGGTTCCTTTTCTGGGGCATGATGCTGCTCGGCTGGACAAAACCGTCCTGGAGGTGAAAATAGTCAAATTCCTTCATGCTCCATACCAGCAGGTCCTGGATCACCTTGCTCAGGTTGGTCTGGACCACCAGCAGGGCGCCCATGGCTTCCAGCAGGTAGTCCTGGCTGCCGATGGATCCGTAGGTGTTTCCCGTGGCCCGGTCAAACCCCAACAGGGCCCCGGTCAGCTCCCGGTCGATCGGAAATCCGGTTCCGGTAATGGCGCAGGCGCCCATCGGGCAAAGGTTCATGGTATCCCAGGCGCAGGCCAGCCTCCGGTGGTCCCTTTCCAGGTGTTCCACGATACCCAGGAAATAGTGCGCCACGGTCGAGGGCTGCGCCGGCTGGGTGTGAGTATGCAGAGGCAGGATGGTGGATTTCTCACGGTCGCTGATGTCAACCAGCACCGACCTCAGATCCGCCAGGGCTTCAATGGTCTGGAGAAGCTCCTCCCTCCACTTTATCCGGTACATGGTTACGTCAATGTCGTTCCTGCTCCTGGCAGTGTGGAGCTTCCCGGCGATATTCGGGTCGCATCCCTTGCCCAGCAGTTCTTCCACCAGGAAAAAGAGGTCTTCAAAGGTGCCGTCGAATTCAATATTCTCCACCGATTTCCCGTTGATCTTCAACAGGCCGGAAGCTATTTCCCGGGCGTCCTCTGTCTTGAGGATTCCGGTGCGCTCCAGCATGATCAGGTGGGCAAAATGAATATCCATCAGCGGCAGGAAAAACAGTTCCCTGGCGTCGGAAAAATTTCCGGCCAATACATTGTCTACGTAGGTTTTTGAAAACTTCATTTGCGCCATTCCTTCCCGGGCGCCGGGGGCTGGGTTTCCCGTCCCGGCCCCGGCTGCTCAGGTTCCACGTTCAATATTCACCAATTCTAACCTTTCCCTCACAAGAGGTACACCAGCAGCTGGCAGCAGATAGTCATCAAAATCAGGGATACCGGATAAACAGCTGAATAGGCCAGGAAAGGTTCACTCCTGTCAGTAACGTCACTGATGGCGCCCAGGGCCGGGGTGCTGGTCATGGCCCCGGTTATTGCCCCGAGCACGGCCAGGAAATTCTGCTTGTAGACATACCTTGCAGCCAGGAGCCCGGCCAGGCAGGAGAAAATGGTTATGGATGCGGCAGCAGCAAGAATCCGTAGGCCGCATTCTTCGACTACGCCGGTTAATGAGCCGCCCGCGGAAATCCCGGCTCCGGCCAGGAACATCACCAGCCCCAGCTGCTGCATGAAATGCCTGGCCCCCCTCGGAGTGCGGATGTTAAACCTGCCGATCCTGCCGAAATGTGCCAGGACCAGGCTGACAAACAAAGGCCCGCCGGCCAGGCCAAGCCTGAAACTGATTCCCCCGGGGAGTTCAAACTCGTAATAGGCCAGCAGTACGCCAAGGCTGATCCCGGAAGCGAGGATCGCTATATTGGTTTCATGCACCCTCTTTTCTTCCTGGCCGGCAAAAGCCACGAATGCTTCCACGTCTTCCCGGTCTCCGATAACCCGCAGGGAATCACCGACTTCAACCAGGAAGCCGGCATCAGGAGTGAAGGTAAGATTTTCCCGGAAAACCCGGCTGACCACCACCTTGTACCTGCTGTTCAAACGCAGTTCCCGGAGTGTCCTCCCCGTGATCTCCCGGTTGGAGACCATCACGTCACGGGCTACCACGGCCCCGGACTCCATCATCGATTCTTCGGAGACCTCTTCTCCGACGACCAGCTGAAGCTTGTCCAACTCCTCCCTGGTCCCCACTGCCACGATTACGTCGGACATTTCGAGCTTGCGGTCACGGGCCGCGGACATCACCTGGTCATCCTTCTTGACCCTGGTAATCGTAACCTTGCAGATTCCCCTGATCTTCAGGTCGGACAGCGATTTGCCGATGCAGGCCGGGTTGGTAACCCTGAACTGCCTGCGGGTTATCCTGCTCAGCCTGTTCTCCTCTTCCCCTGCCCTTTTCTCCTCGGACCTGAGGCTGATACCCAGGAGCCTGGGTATCAGCTGGATAAAGAGCACGACACCGATAACGCCAAAGGGATAAGCCAGCCCATAACCCACTCCGACAGCCGGGTTTCCGGCAGCATCCATGGCCGCTGCCAGCCCGGGAGTGCTGGTAAGGGCTCCGGCAAACATGCCCACTCCCAGGGCGGGATCAAGATCCAGCAGGGAGGTCAACATCCAGGTCATGGCCGCGCCGGAAACCACCACGATGATTCCGATCCTGGCGAAGGTCAGCCCGGTATGCCGGAACTGGTTGAAAAACCGGGGCCCTGCCTGCAGGCCGACAGCATAGACAAAAAGAATTATCCCCAGGCTTTGCAGGGCATCGGGCAGCTCATATCCGAAATGCCCGAAAAGAAGACCTACAAAAAGAACACCGGAAGCCCCCAGCGAAATGTTGGCAATGCGGAGCCTGCCGAGCCCGCTGCCAATAGCGACAATCAGAAAAAAAATCCCCACGGGATGTTGTAAGACCTGTTCAAACATCAGATTTCCCTAAACCCGAAGAAAGGAGCCTTCGAAGATGCCCCAATTCTAGCAGTAAACAGCCTTTCACATACACATCCCTTTTATCGGGCCTGCCTGCCCCTGTGACTGCCGGGAGAAAAGCACCGCCTGTCCGGGCGGAAAGTCTCCGGTATGCGAAGCCGGAAGGTAATTGCTATAATCCCTGTTAACCTATAACCCGGTGACACCTTAATATGGCTGACAGCAAATTGAATATTCTTTTGACCAATGATGACGGCGTGAGCGCCGAGGGTCTGACCTGCCTCCAGGAAGAAATGCTGAAACTGGGCAGGGTGACCGTGGTTGCGCCCCACCAGGAGAAAAGCGCCTCCAGCCACAGCATTTCAATGAACCAGACGTTCCAGATAGCTGAACTGGAGGAAAACCGCTTCGCGCTGAAAGGAACCCCGGCGGACTGCGTCATGTTCGCCATAAAAAGGATGATGGAAAACCCTCCTGACCTGGTGGTCAGCGGGATAAACCACGGGGGAAACCTGGGCGATGACGTAATCTATTCCGGAACTGTGGGCGGCGCCAGGGAAGGTTCCCTCAATGGCATACTCTCTTTCGCGGTTTCCCTGGCCGGAGCGCCGAACCAGGAAAGTCTGAGGTACGCTGCGGATTTTACCAGGAAACTGATCATGAGGATAAGGTCTTACGACCCTCATCCCGGAAGCCTTTTCAATGTCAATATACCAGACGGTTTTCCCACCGGTTTCAGGTTCACCAGCCAGAGTTCCAAGCAGTTTGAAGGAAATATTGAAGAGTTAATTGAACGCGGACAGGGACGGGTCTACAGGGTCGTCAGGGGTCCGGAAGACTGGAAACCGGAGCCCAACACGGACCTGGCCGCCATCAGCGAGGGGCTGGTCTCGGTTACGCCCCTGCACTTCGACCAGACTGATTACGGGGAAATTGAATACCTGATACGGAAAAGCCTCAAGAAGGAATCTCCCGGGAAATGAACCTGATAAGACGTAGCTACGACTGGGTCCTCAGTTTTGCCGATCACCCTTACGGGACCTGGGCCCTCTTCCTGATCGCTTTCATAGAGTCCTCATTTTTCCCTGTGCCCCCCGATTTCCTGCTGATAGCCCTGGCTGTGGGATCAGTAAAACGTTCTTTCTGGTTTGCGCTTGTCTGTTCAGCCGGGTCAGTGGCCGGCGCGGTCCTCGGATACCTGATCGGCTGGCATTTTTATTCCCTGCTGGGGGCGCCGATAATTGAGTTCTACGGGCTTGCGGACAAATATGAGCAGGTCCGGATGCTCTATGACAACTGGAACGCGCTGGCAGTGGGGGTTGCCGGATTCACTCCTATCCCGTACAAGGTTTTCACCATTGCCGCAGGTGCCTTCAAAATAAATTTCGTTACCTTCATCGTCGCTTCGATAATCAGCCGCAGCGCCAGGTTTTTCCTGGTAGCCGGACTTATCAGGCTGGCCGGCCCCGGTATCAAAACATTCATCGACCGATATTTCAACCTCCTGACTATTCTCGCGACAGTCCTTCTTGTCGGGGGATTTATTGTCATTAAGTATTTCCTCTAAACCTCATTTTTCTCCTTCCTGACATGAAAATCGTTGCCGGATATCATATAATGAGTCGTTCTGAATTCAGCCTTTCCGGAAAGCCTTTCCGGTCTGAAATGCTGAAAACAGAATTATGTTGTAGAATATGCAGATCGGGGCGTGGCGCAGCCTGGTAGCGCGCACGGTTCGGGACCGTGAGGCCGGAGGTTCAAATCCTCTCGCCCCGACCATTTCCAGAAAAAATGACCTTCTTATCTGATATAGTATAGTTCCGGATGAGAACGCAAATGGCTTTTCACAGACTATTCAGACCCCCTTCCGTCTTTCCTCCAGGCAGCCTGTTGCATCTCCTGCCCGTTTTAAGCCTGTATGAACAGCCGCAAAGAGGTTTTCTGTGAATGCCGCCTATTTCACAGTCAGAGGCAAAGTGCAGGGCGTTGGTTTCCGTTACTTTGCCATCAGGGAAGCCCAGCGCCTGGACCTGTCGGGATGGGTAAGAAACCTGCCTGACGGGAGTGTCGAAGCCTTTGCTGAAGGCCCTGAAGAGTCGCTGAACGCCTTTGAATCTTCCCTGCGCAAAGGCCCGTCATGGTCTAGGGTGACAGAGTGCCGTGTCAGGATAGTCCCACCGGAAGGTGTAACCGGATTCAAAATTAAATGGTGAGGAACGCAAACATGGATGAGCTGAAGAAGACTATTCGCGAAGTACCTGATTATCCTAAACCTGGAATTCTTTTCTACGACATAACAACACTATTGAAGGACGCGGACGCATTCAGGAAGGTCATTGACATCCTGACTGAAAGGTACAGAGGCAGGGGCATAAAAAAAATATTGGGGATTGATTCAAGAGGTTTTATTTTTGCCCCTTGCGTAGCTTATAATCTCGGCGCAGGATTTGTTCCGGTAAGAAAAAAAGGAAAGCTCCCTGCTGAAACATTAAGCGTGGATTACGAACTGGAATATGGTTCCAATACCATCGAGATTCACAGGGACTCGCTTGAGCCAGGGGAAAAAGTAGTTATTATCGATGACCTGATCGCAACCGGAGGCACAGCGGCAGCAACCGCAAGAATGGTTGAGGAGCTGGGTGCCGAACTGGTTGAAATGGCTTTTATGATTGAGCTTACCTTCCTGAAAGGACGGGAGAACCTCCCTGAAGATACTGAGGTTTTTTCGATCCTTAAATATGACCGCTGACAGGAAGCAGCAGCCTTTTCAACCCAGGTTGCATCGTCGACAGCCTGTTAACCCGAATTCAGCATCGGTTTGGGATCAAGGCGGCGGATACACCGCCCTGACATGGTTTATTGAGACCTGGGCCGCAGCAGCAGAGATCTCGTGAAAGATTCGGTTTGAAACCAGGGACTGTCGTTCGATTATCGGGTGTGGACAAAAAGGACAGTCTTAGATGAACATTTTTGTAGGAAATCTCGAGTATCACGTTAGCGAAGAAGAGCTGAAGAAAGCTTTCAGCAGTTACGGCAATGTTGAGTCAGTCAGAATCGTATTCAACCGTCACACCGGAAGGTCAAAGGGTTTCGGTTTTGTGGTCATGCCCAATGACCCGGAAGCCCAGTCAGCCATAGAAGCCATGAACGGCCGGGAAATCAACGGCCGCGCTGTCATTGTCAATGAATCCAGGCGTCCCGACGAACAGAGTGAGGGCCTTGAGAATAATGAGGGCACCAACGGCCGAAGCGAGCTGATCAGGGAACGGGAACGAGGAAGAAAAGACCGCTACTGAATTCCAGGATAAAGGAACTGTCTCGACCAACAGCCTGCGATTTCCACGCCTCGACATCCACGGCCGCGGTCCCCTTGAAACGGGTATAGCCGATATCCCTGATGAAATTTCTTCGATTGGTCTTTTTCAATGTTCAACTCCCTTATCT
>CAZOGT010000164.1:0-6857 GCA_964579015.1 uncultured Acidobacteriota bacterium
GAATACATCCTCTTTTCGGATGTTCAGAGCAGAACCCGAAAGATAAAGGCCTTCAGTCAGGATGGACCCTATCCGCAAGTAAGCGGCAGATACCTGCAGCTTCCGGAGCTGGACCCCCGCATAAAGCTGCTGGCGGAAACAGTGGCCAGTAACGCAACCAGCAACCTCGGCCAGGCTCTTCTCCTTGAACGTTTTCTCAGGAGACAATTTAACTACTCACTGAATCACCAGTCCGGAAATTCTCCCGATCCCCTGGGTAATTTCCTGTTTACCACGCGTACAGCTCATTGCGAATACTTTGCTACAGCCCACGTGGTCATGCTCAGGACCCTGGGAATCCCTGCCAGGATGATCAATGGTTTCAGGGCTGGTGAATTTAACGAATGGGGCGATTATTTCATTGTGAGGCAGTCCGATGCCCACAGCTGGGTAGAAGCTTATCTGCCAGGCTCAGGCTGGATCGAATTTGATCCTACTCCCGCAATCCCGGGCCGGATGGGTTTCTCAATTACCCGTTTCATCGGCAAAATCCTGGATAACCTGGATATTCTCTGGAGGGAAATCGTCACTTTTGACCGGTATAAGCAGTTCGGATTTTTCAGGAACCTGGTGAGCGGCGCCCTTGACAGGTGGGAGGCTCTTTCCGGTTCCGCCCGAGACCTTGTCACCCTGGAACATCCCCGGCTGATAGTCGACAAAATCTCCCATGTCCAGATAATCGCCGCTGCAGCCCTGATCTTGCTGGTTTCCCTGGCAGGCCTTATTCTCTGGATCAACAGTCCGGCGATAATGGCATTCAGCAGAAAGCGCCTGCTGCGGCTGGACCAGAATGAAATGGTGAGGGAATATTATCTGGACATGCTCCGTATCATGAAAAGCAAGGGTTGCGCCAAGCTTCCGGCCGAGACCCCGGGCGAATTCCTCGGCAGGATCCGGGACATCTGCCCTGCAGCTGATCCGGACCTGATCACTGATATCTACATAAAGACCCGCTTCGGCGGAATCCTGGCCAGCAGCAGGGACCTGGAAAAAATCTCTTCTGCTCTGAAAAAGCTCCGGAAAACGAAAAAAATCAAAAAACCATGACCCTCTCGCAAACCTGACCGTTGTGCCTGAGATATACTTTTTTAGCAGGAAATCCTTGTCGGCAACATTACCCTGCGTTAGGATGAAAAAAATCAGAAATACTTGAAGCAGGATTGATATTCTATGGAAACCTATATCGGACTCCTTTGCATGGTCGGGATTGTCGGCGGGACAATCATCGCCATGATGACGCTGCAAATCTGGCTTGGCCCCAAATACCAGGGCGAAGTACATAACAGAACCTATGAATGCGGGCTGAATCCCAGGAAGGTTACCCGGGGGAACTTCTCGGTCAAGTTCTTCGTTGCAGCCTTGCTTTTCCTGCTGTTTGATATTGAGCTGATATTTCTTTTCCCCTGGGCGGTTGCTTACCGGGATTTGGGACTTTTCGGATTTGTCGAGATGTTCATCTTCCTGGCGGTTGTCGCCGCCGGCCTGCTCTACATAGTGAAGAAGGGAGCCCTTAATTGGAAATGAGCCATTTTTCCTCATCTGAGGGAGGATTTTTTACCACATCGGTCAACCAGCTCCTGGGATGGGGTCGGAAATATTCGATGTTCCCCTATCCCTTTATTACCGCCTGTTGCGGAATGGAATACATGTCCACAGCCTGTTCGCATTATGACATTGACCGTTTCGGCGCCGGGTTGCCGCGCTTCTCCGCCAGGCAGTCCGACCTCCTGCTGGTGGCAGGCACCATAACCGAAAAAATGGCCCCGGTGCTGAAACAGGTCCATGAACAGATGTGCCTCCCAAAATGGGTAATGGCCTTCGGCGTTTGCACCTGCACCGGCGGATTTTACGATAACTATGCCGTAGTTGCGGGAATCGACCGGATTGTGCCCGTTGACATCTATGTTCCGGGATGCCCGCCCCGTCCCGAGACCGTCCTGGACGGCCTTATCAAGCTCCAGGAAAGAATTCAGCAATCAGAACACAGCCTGACCTAGGAATACCTGTTTCAGGGAGACCATCATAAAATGGATCAAAACAGCTTAATCGAGGGGATCAGAGACAGGTTTTCGGAATTTATCTCTGAAACCCATTCCAGGCTGGGACAGGATACTGTTGTCGTTGACAAGTCCGGGCTCACGGAACTGGCCCGCCACCTTAAAGAGGACCCTCAGCTCAGGTTCAACATTCTTGCCGACCTGACAGCGGTAGACTACTGGAAACGAACACCCAGGTTCGAAGTTGTCTACCACTTCCTCTCCCTTGAGCATAAATTGCGTTTGCGGGTAAAGGTCCCTGTTGAGGAATCAGAATGCAGGGTCCCCACCCTATGCGGTTTATGGCCGGCCGCCAACTGGTACGAAAGGGAAGTCTATGACATGTTCGGAATTGAATTCGAGGGGCACCCCGACCTGAAAAGAATCCTGATGTACCCGGGCGTCGAGGGACACCCCCTGCGTAAGAACTACCCTAAAACCAGGCACCAGCCGATTATTGAATATCGGGAGCTCCCGGTACATGGGAACCCGAACACCACCACCCACAGGAAGAAAGATAATGACTGACAGGCTGGACCTGGACAATACCATTTTTGAGCAGACCGGTGAAAACGAGATGTTCGTCAATTTCGGGCCTTCCCATCCTTCCATGCACGGGGTCATAAGGATGAAGCTGATCGCTGACGGCGAGTTCGTAAGGAAGGTTGAAATCGACATAGGTTACCTCCACCGGGGATTCGAAAAGGAATGCGAAAGCGGCCCCTACACCCACTGCTTCCCATATACGGACAGGCTCAATTATGTATCCCCCCTGATCAATAATTTTGGTTTTGCCATGGCGGTTGAAGAGCTGATGGGGCTCACGGTCCCGGAACGTGGCGAGTATATCAGGGTGATCATGAGCGAACTGTCCCGCATCACTGACCACCTGACCTGCATCGGGGCCTCGGCCATGGAACTCGGGGCCTTTACGGCTTTCCTTTACATGATGAAAGCCCGGGAATGGCTTTACGAGCTGATTGAAAGCGTTACCGGTGCGCACCTGACCATTTCCTACGCCAGGGTTGGCGGGGTCAAGGCAGACCTCCCTTCCGGCTTTTCAGAACATTGCCTCAAGGTGCTGAAGGATACCGCAAAGGTCCTTGATGAGGTTGATATTCTCCTGACCCGTAACCGGATTTTTTATGACAGGACCAGGGATACCGGCATTATTACCAGGGAAGAGGCTCTCGGTTATGGGGTTACCGGTCCCTTCCTCAGGTCCACGGGTATTGAATATGATGTTCGGAAGGCTTTCCCCTATCACGTTTACGACCGATTTGATTTCGAGATCCCAGTGGGGTGGAGAGGCGATAACTACGATCGGTACCTGGTTCGCATGGAAGAAATGAGACAGTCCATCAGCATTATCAGGCAGGCTGTAAAATCAATCCCCGGAGGCCCGGCCAGCGTGGACAGCCAGGGAAATGTAATTGATGCAGCCTCAATGGTCGACCTTGGAAAATCAGGAAAAACCCTTGGGCTGATCAACCTGGAAGCCAGGATAGAGCCGACACTGGAGGGATCGGAAAAGAAGATCCATTCCCGGATCAGGGACGCCGACTTCAAGGCCGGGCTTCCGCCGAAAGACCAGACTTACACCAACATTGAAGCCTTGATGAACCATTTCAAAATCGTCATGGATGGGCACGGAATCCGTCCCCCAAAAGGAGAAACCTACACCTTCGTGGAGGGAGGCAATGGTGAGCTGGGCTTCTACGTTGTCAGTGACGGGACCGATCATCCCTGGAGAGTCCGTTGCCGGCCGCCATGTTTCCCGATAATGGCCGGGCTTCATCATGTCCTGGAAAGAGGGCAGATTGCGGATATTGTTGCCACATTTGGCTCTGTTAACATGATTGCCGGAGAACTGGACAGATGAGCGCCTCATTTGAATTCTCAGCCGAAAACCTGGATCGCTTCAGGCAGATAACGGAAAGGTACCCGGACAGGCAGGCCGCCCTGCTCCCGACCCTGCACCTGATCCAGGAGCAACAGGGATATATCACCCCTGAAGCCGAAGAATACGCGGCCCGGCTTCTCGAGATACCACTGCTTGAAGTCAGGGATGTGGTCAGCTTTTATTCAATGTTTTATACCGAGCCCCGGGGCCGGCACCATATCAGGGTCTGCAACAGCCTTTCCTGCTGGGTATGCGGATCTTCAGTCATTACCGACCACCTCCGCAGCAGACTGGGGGTGGAACCCGGCGGAATAACTGCCAGCGGAGAAATAAGCTGGGAGGTTGTCCCGGA
Organism: uncultured Acidobacteriota bacterium; assembly: GCA_964579015.1. Classification (GTDB taxonomy): domain Bacteria; phylum Acidobacteriota; class UBA6911; order RPQK01; family JAPXNP01. Next base: position 4,331 of record CAZOGT010000164.1, read on the forward strand.
CTGCCTGGGAGCCTGCGAACTGGCCCCCATGATCCAGGTTGACGGGATGAACAAGGGCCCGCTGACACCTGGAAAACTGGACGCCTTGCTCGCTGAAATATCCCCTGAATTCCGGGAGGAAGACAAGGAAAAGAAGGGGGAGCAGGGCTGATGGCAGAAATTAAACTGGTTTCCAAATTTTTCGGCAATGACCAGGCGCGAAACCTGGACTGGCGCCTGGAAAACGGCGGATACGCAGGAGCGCGAAAAGCGCTGGGCATGGAACCCGGGGGTATCGTTTCCGAAGTCATTGAATCAAACCTTAGAGGACTCGGCGGCGCCGGCTTTCCGACCGGTAAAAAGTGGACTTTTGTCCCTGAAAAATCAGAAAAGCCGAAATACCTGGCTGTCAATGCGGATGAAGCTGAGCCCGGAACGTTCAAGGACCGCTACATACTGGAGTGGGACCCTCACCGGCTCATAGAGGGAATTATCATTTGCTGCAAGGCAGTCGGAATCCATACCGCCTACATCTATATCAGGGGTGAATACCTTCTCCCTTACCAGCGGCTGAGCAATGCCGTGGAAGAGGCTTACAGGGGGAATCTGCTCGGCCCCGACATCATGGGGAGCGGGTTCAGCCTGGATGTGCACATTCACCGCGGCGCCGGAGCCTACATCTGCGGCGAGGAGACCGCGCTGCTGGAATCCCTGGAGGGCAAGAGGGGATGGCCGCGCCTGAAACCTCCTTTTCCCGCCCTGGAAGGGGCCTTTGGATGCCCCACCGTGATCAATAACGTCGAAACCATTTCTCACCTTCCTGAAATCATGCTCAGGGGAGGCAAATGGTTCGCGGGTCTCGGCGCGGAAAACAACGGGGGGACCAGGCTCTTTGCCGTGTCCGGCTGCGTGAGGAAACCAGGCGTCTACGAGCTTCCCCTCGGAACCACCATGCAGGAGCTGATCTATGAACATGCCGGGGGAATCAGGAACGACCGGGCCCTTAAAGGGGTTATTCCGGGCGGCACATCGTCCGCCGTGCTTACCGCTGATGAAATTGATACCCCCCTTACCTTTGACGCTCTTGCCGCCCTTGGCTCCATGGCCGGCTCCGGCGCCGTGATTGTCCTGGACGAGGATGTCTGCATGGTAAAAGCCCTCCACAATATCGAAACCTTCTTTTCTCACGAATCCTGCGGGCAGTGCACCCCCTGCCGGGAAGGTACGGCCTGGGTTCATAAAATCCTCTCCCGGATAATTGAAGGAAACGGACAGGCTTCAGACATGGATACCCTCAGGGATTTCACCATCAACATGAACGGGACCAGCATCTGCGCTCTTTGTGACGGGGCCGTCATGGCCATGAAGAGTTTTATCACCAAGTTTGAGGATGAATTCGTTTATTTCATCAGCAATAAGCGTTCACTGGCTGAAGACCGGAAAAAAGAAGCGGGCAGGGAACTCCGAGGCTGAATCATAATCACATGACAGGTTAGTTAACATATGCCCACACTGACGATAGACGGCAAAGAAATCACGGTAAAGGATGGGACATCGGTCATCAATGCGGCTGAGGAAGCAGGCATCTATATCCCGCGCTACTGTTACCATCCGGGCCTGAGCGTAGCCGGGAGCTGCAGAATGTGCCTGGTGGAAATCGAGGGAATGCCCAAACTGCAGATTTCCTGCCACATAAAGGCCCAGGACGGGATGAAGGTTCACACCGATACCGAGTGGGTAAAGAAGGCCCGGCAGGGAATGCTGGAGTTTCTGCTCTCCAATCATCCGCTCGACTGCCCGGTCTGTGACCAGTCGGGAGAATGCGACCTTCAGGATTTTTACATGGAATACGGGCTTTACGAAAGCCGCTTCCTGGAAAATAAGCGCAAAGGGAAAAAAGCCACACCAATAGGCCCCCATGTAATGCTGGACCAGGAGCGGTGCATCCTCTGTACCCGCTGCGTGCGCTTCACTGAAGAAGTAAGCCGCACCTACGAACTCGGGGTGTTCAACCGCGGCAGCCATTCAGTTATAGACCTGGTTCCCGGCAAAATCCTGAACAACCCCTATTCAGGGAATGTCATAGATATCTGCCCGGTAGGCGCCCTTACGGAAAGGGAATTCCGGTTCCAGTGCCGGGTCTGGTACCTCTCGGAACACGACTCGATCTGCCCGGGATGCTCAAGGGGCTGCAACATATCCATCCATTACAACAAAAGGAAGGCCCACAAGGCCGGAGGGCGCAGGGTAATGAGAATCAAGCCGCGATTCAACCCGGAAATCAACAAGTGGTGGATCTGCGACCGGGGACGCTTCGGGTACCTCTTCGTGGATGAGAACAGGATTGAAGAGCCCATGGTCATGGATGAATCCGGACAGCATCAGCCGCTGGGCTGGAGCGAGGCCCTGGATGCCGCCTCCGGTCTCATGGAAAAGGCGGCCGCTGCAAAAGGCGGAAAGGGAATTGGTGTTATCTTCTCACCTGCCCAGACCAACGAAGAGCTGGAGAAGGCAAAGCATCTATTCCTTGAAACCCTTGGCGTAACGG
>CAZOGT010000165.1:0-6853 GCA_964579015.1 uncultured Acidobacteriota bacterium
GTCCACCTTCTCCACCAAGTCCACAATGTCCACCCAGTCCACCTCGTCCACCCGGTCCACCCGGTCCACCTCGTCCACCCGGTCCACCATGTCCACCAGGCCCACCATGTCCACCTCGTCCACCCAGTCCACTAAGTCCACCAGGTCCATTCATTCAGCAGCCTCCTATTCAACATCCTTTTTCCCTAAAACGTTTCAAAGTGAAAAAAGACGAAAAAACCAATAAGAAACCAAAAAAAACTGAGATCTGAATTTGTGAAGTGCGAAGTAAAGAGAAAGTGGGAAGTGAGAAGTCGAAACTGAGATGGGAGATGTGAGAACTTCGAAGTGATTAATATGAAGGCTGGTACGATTTGCCGCTCTGGAGAGCGGCGATCCCGGGGAACTTCGAACTTCGAATATCTAAGTTCGAACTTCGAAGTGGCTCCTCAGGTAGGACTCGAACCTACAACCCTCCGGTTAACAGCCGGATGCTCTGCCAATTGAGCTACTGAGGAGCAATCAAATTTACTGGAGAACTATAGCGAAAACCGGGACCTTATTCAAGTTTCAGGCCGGAAAAACCAAAAAAAATTTCCTGGAGGGGGCTGAGGGGTGCGAGGCTCGTCGCCGGTCAAGTCCCCCACAGTCGTGCCTGACAACCCTGCCGGAGAGGCCGAGGGAGAGTAACGCAGCCAGGACGGATGTATTCACAGCCGCAGCAGCAAGCCGGTGAGAAAAGCAGCCCCATCCGCGGCCTCTTCCTCAGCGGCGCATGAAGTCCCTGGCAGCCTGGCTCATGGCCGAGATCTCCTCCTTTGCCATGTCCACGCTGAAGATGAGGTGCTGTTCCAACTCCTCTCCCGGAGCAGCGGCAACAATGTCCAGCAGGTATACCGGCGGCGTCTGGCTGATCAGGTTCCAGTCCCTGAATTCCAGGTCCGCGATTTCTCCCCTCAGCAGGGAGCCGACCAGCCCCTCATCCTGCTCCATGAAGGAGAATGCCTCCCTGCTCCCGGGAGAGCGGGGAAGTGTTGCCATTTCACTTTCCTCTTCACCCAGGGGCTCTATCTTCTCAGGCGGCTCCGGGCCGGAATAGAGAATGGCGTCATCATCTACGTCAGCCGGGGCCTGGTACCGCTCGGTGACATTGGGGTCCCTGGGAGGAGGAGCAGGAAGGCTGTATAACCTGTTCTCAGGATCCTCGGCAAACACTTCCGCTATCTGCCGCACTATTCCGGTCCTGAACCCCGGAAAGGCAAGAAGCAGAACAGCCCCTGAAACAGCAGCCAGTGATGTAATGACAAATAGCACCCGCTTCAGCCTTGATCCCCTGACCGGGGTGATCATTCCGGAATCACCGCGCCTGATTCCCCTGGGGGAAAGCTTTTCCCTCCTGATTTCCCTGGCTTCAGCTTCCAGATCGGGAGCTTCCCGTCCTGGCTTCCCGCCATTTCCGCCGCTCTTGTTTCCCGCTTGTTCCATAGAACCACCTCACCGGGGACGCGGGCAATCCACCCGCTTCGGGCCTTACTCCCGGTTCATTGTCCGATCCCTATTTCACCTGTTTTTTCCGGCTCTTTTCCTTCAGGTAAGAAACAATAAACTCTTCCAGGTCCCCGTCCAGCACCGAGTCAACATCCCCCTTCACCACCTCGGTCCGGTGGTCCTTAACCATCCGGTAGGGGTGCAGGACATAGGAACGGATCTGGCTGCCCCAGCCAATATCCGATTTTCCGTCCTCCACCTCCTGCAGCTGCTCCCTTCGTTTATTCATCTCCAGCTCATAGAGCTTGGAGCGGAGAACCTTCATGGCCACGTCCTTGTTGCGGTGCTGGGACCTTTCATTCTGGCACTGCACAACAATTCCGGAGGGCATGTGGGTAATCCGGACCGCTGAATCAGTTACATTGACATGCTGGCCCCCAGCGCCGGAAGAACGGTAGGTGTCAATCCTGAGGTCCTTGTCTTCAATTTCGACTTCCACGTCGTCTTCGATTTCCGGGGTCACGAACACCGAGGCAAACGAGGTGTGCCGGCGCGCGCCCGTGTCAAAAGGAGAAATCCGGACCAGCCGGTGGACACCGATTTCCGTTGAGAGGTAGCCGTAGGCATTCTCCCCTTCCACAATGAGCGTGGCGGACTTGAGGCCGGCTTCCTCGCCGGCCTGGTAATCGGTCAGCTCCCTCTTGTACCCGTTGCTTTCCGCCCAGCGAATATACATCCGGAGCAGCATGTCCGCCCAGTCCTGGCTTTCAGTCCCTCCCGCCCCGGGATGGATGGTGACAATAGCGCTGCAGGAATCGTGTTCACCTGAAAGCAGGGTTTGCAGTTCTGTCTGTTCGATGGTCTTCTCAAGTTTCCGGAGTTCCAGGCCGAGCTCCTCGTCTACATTCTCCCCTTCCGCGGCAAGTTCCATGAAGGCTTCCAGGTCGCCAAGGGCGGACTTGCACGCCTCGGCATTGCCTACGATATTCTGCAGGCGGGTCCTTTCCTTGAGGACTTTATGGGAGTTGTCCTGGTCATCCCAGAACTCGGTCCTTGAAATGTCCCTTTCAATGACCTCCAGCTTCTTTTTCTTTCCTTCTACATCAAAGGTACCCCCAGAGATTTTCGATCTTTTCCCTGAGGCTTTCTATCCTGTTCTCGATGTCCTCTATCACTTGATGTCTCCTTATGTATTGACCCGGAGCGCATGGTGCTCTCCAGTAGAGGGTTCCAGAAATATTACTTTACCAGATTATTGCCAACACCGGGAACAGTGTCCAATCCGTCATGCCCGCGGGCCCCCGTTTTCAGCGGAAGGAGGAGGGTCATCAACAGCCTCCCGTCCTCTTCGGCGCACCAGATAAAAGAGGTACCCCCCGGAGGCGGCAATCAGGAGCATGCCCGGAATATCGCCAAGCATGGTGAACAGGCTGGTATCCGAGTAGAAACGGGCCTCGGAAACCAGCACGTCCTCGCTGAAAAGCCCGGTCCTCCCTTCAACCCTGCCCTGGGGATCAATGACCGCCGTAATCCCGCTGTTGGTGCCTCTCAACAAGCTTCTCCTGGTCTCTATGCTCCTGAATGAGGCGATCTGGAGGTGCTGTTCAGGAGCCGCGGTATCCCCGTACCAGAGGTCATTGGAAATGTTGACCAGGATTTGGGCCCCATTGGCGGCGTTCGCTCTCCCCAGCTCCGGGAAAACATCTTCATAACAGATCAGGGTGCCGAACGGATATCCGTTTACCGTTCCGGTGGAAATCTCCTTTCCCGGCGTATAATTGCTCACTTCCGCAACCAGGGGGCTGGCAAACGAGAGGAGTGAGGCGAAGGGCACAAATTCCCCGAACGGGACCAGGTGGACCTTGTCATAGACGTGGGTGACTCCCCGGCCCGGAGCCAGGAGATAGGCGCTGTTATAATATCTTCCCGCCTCTTCCCGGTCCATCCTGGTGCTGTTCAGCAGGATGGAGGAGCCCAGCTGGTCCGACTTCCTCTCCCAGAATGTCCGGAAATAAAAATCATCCTCAAAATAATAGGGGCACTGGGCTTCCGGGAGGATTATCCATTCCGCGCCTTCCGACCACGCTCGTTCAGCAAGGCGCGGCAATACTGAAAAATACTTGTCAGCATAATACTCCCGGCTTTCCTGGAGCGCGATATCGCCCTGCAGCAGCCCCACCCTGACAACGCCCGTCTGGGTGGGAGTCCAGGCCCAGAGCCTGAAGCCCCCGTAGAAGACCAGGAGCAGGATAACCGCGCCGCCGCCCAGGAACACCCTCTTCTCAGACCAGAAGAGCGCCAGGATTACGCTGTTGATGAGCACTACCAGCCCTGATACCAGGTAGACTCCGCCGAGGTCCGCCCCCTGGGTCAGCAGGGTAAAGGGGAATTGCGAATAACCGAGCGCCGCCCACGGGAAGCCATTGACAGCCAGGTAGTTTCTCAGGAACTCCGTCAGCATCCACCAGGCGGGAGCGGTCAACAGGAACACCTCCCGGCCGTATCCGGATGCAAAAAAAGAGAGCAGCGTAAAAGGCAGCAGGAAGACGCCCAGCGCCAGCACCATCAGCCCCCAGAGGGACCAGGATGTCAGGCTTCCAATCCCTCCGAAATTGGTCAGCACCCCAGGTATCCAGTAAAGGACCCCCCCGAAATAGATCGAGGCCATAAGAAAATGACCCGCCAGCAGCACCCTCTTGCCCTCTGCCTGCCGGATAAACGCCAGAAAAGGAACCAGGGCTCCCCAGGCCAGAAAAAAAAGGGAGGGGGAAGGAAAGGAAAGGCACAACGCCAGGCCGGCCCATACAGGAAGGATCCAGACAGCTTTTCCGCTCACTGCATTGTTCTTACGTATGTATTGTACCCCTTCCCTTTCAGCCGCTCAGCCATGGCGGAGGCTTCCTCCCTGGAGGCAAATGATCCAACCCAGATCCTGTTCAGGCTGTCTCCGACATCAGCGGCTATTCTTCCCGAAGGGAACCCGTCATTCCGCAGCTTGCTGATCAGCTCGTCCGCCTTTGCCCGGGACGACAGGGCGGCTACCTGCACGGTAAAGTTGCCGCTTTCCGGCCCCGGGGAACTGGACACGGCCGAGGCTGACCCCGGGGGCTCGGGCACCGGGGTGCGGCCGGATGCCTCACTTTCCCCGGAAACCCGGGAAGCGGCCCCCGCCGAAGTTCCGGCGGCAACCTCCCGCGCGACGGGGGAAGCATCCACGGCCGCTGCTTCACCTTCTGAAGTCCCGGAACCAGGCGGAGAAGCTTCCACTCCGGTTCCGGCATCCGGCTCAACGGACAAGGCCTCCTGTTCACCCGGCCCGGCGGTTCCCGCCCTGTTGACGAAAAGCTCCAGGCCCAGGTAGACGCCGACGGCCATCACCGCCAGTATACCCAGGTACCAGAGTAATGCCCGTTTCATGTCCATAACTAAATACCGTCTCCGCCGGAGACCTTTTTGCCCCCGCCACCCGAATTATCCATCATCTTTATCAAGGGGCTGACCAGGTCCATGGGCAAAGGGAAAATAATGGTTGAATTATTTTCCACGGCAATGTCACTCAGCGTTGAAAGGTAGCGCAGCTGGAACGCGATCGGCTCCTGGGCAAGGACTGCGCCGGCTTCCCGCAAACGTTCGGCAGCCTGGCTCTCGCCCTCGGCGTGGATGATCTTGGCCCGGCGCTCCCTCTCGGCTTCCGCCTGCTTGGCCATGGCCCTCTGCATTTCAGTGGGAAGGTCAACGGTCTTTATCTCCACCATCGACACCTTGATCCCCCAGGCATCCGTATGCTCGTCAAGAATGGACTGGAGGCTGTTATTCAGCTTCTCCCGCTGGCTGAGCAGGTCATCCAGTTCCACTTCACCAAGCACTGAGCGAAGGGTGGTCTGGGCCAGCTGGGAGGTGGCGTAAAGGTAGTCTTCAACGCTTACCACGGCCTTGTTGGCATCCAGGACCCTGAAATAGACAATGGCATTGACCTTGACCGTGACATTATCCTTGGTAATGATATCCTGGGCCGGAACATCCATGGTAACGGTCCTCAAGGGGACCTTTACGATCCGGTCGATAGGCCAGAAAACAAGGACGATACCAGGCCCCTTGGCATTGGGCAGGAGACGCCCCAGCCTGAATATGACACCCCTCTCATATTCCCTGAGGATATTAATCAGGGAAAAAAGGTATAACAATAAAATCCCGACAACAATTACTGGAAATGACAACATGTTAATGTTCCTCCAACCGGTCAAGCCTGAAAAAGCAGGCAAAATTTCAGATAACTGTCACAAACCTCATCCATTGCCGTCGTCCCTGACCGGGGCAACCGTCAAATCAAGATTCACGGCCTTGACAACCAGGATCTCGTCTCCCTTTTTGATGGGTTCCGAGGATCTGGCCCGCCAGATTTCACCTTCGATCTTGACTCTCCCTCCCTTGGGCCCGATCTCGGAAACGGCATAGCCCCTGAGGCCTTCCATTCCGGCCTCGCCGGTTGAAACCCGGGATACCAGGGAGTTTATGGCCAGCTTAAGCAGGAGAATCAAGATTATGGCAAACGGAATCGTTATCGCCAGGGCCATGGAGAGGCTGATCCTCAAATCCGGAAACGGCGTATCAACCAGGAAAATCAAACCAAGCAGCATGGAAATAATCCCTCCAAATCCAAAAATCCCAAACCCCTGGATCTTGACTTCGGCAATGAAAAGTCCTACGGCCAGGAGCAGGAGCAACACCCCGGCCATGTTGATCGGAATAAAGGAAAACCCCAGCAATGCCAGGATCAGACAGATTCCGCCGACGACCCCGGGTACGATCATCCCGGGGGTCGTAAACTCAAAATAGATTCCCAGGGCCCCGATAACGCCGAGAATAACCGCGATATTGGGATTGGCCAGGGAACTGAGCAGCTTCTGCCTCCCGGTCATCTCGAACAATCTTACGGAATGGCCCGCGGTATGCAGGGTCAGCTGCAGCCCGTCAGGCCTGGAAACGGTCAGGCCCTCAAGTTTCTCCAGCAGTTCCTGTTCATCATTCAGATCGATCAGCCCGGCCTCCACGGCCTCGTTTTCCGTGTAGGACTTGCTCTCAAGAACGCCTTTTTCCGCCAGTTCCAGGTTGCGGTCGCGCAGCTCCACAATGGACCTGAGGCTGGCCAGTGCGTCATTCCGGACCTTCTCCAGCATAACCTCGTTCTCCATTCCAAAGGGAAAAACCGGATGGGCGGCACCGGTATTGGTGCCGGGGGCCATGGCGGCCACGTCCGAGGCCAGGAGAATAAAGAACCCGGCTGAAGCGGCATGGGTGCCCCGGGGAGACACGAAACAGACCACCGGAACCGGGGAATTCAGTATCTGCTGGACTATCTCCTGCATGGATACGCCCAGCCCCCCGG
>CAZOGT010000166.1:0-6840 GCA_964579015.1 uncultured Acidobacteriota bacterium
ACACCAAATGCAGCTCCACCACCCGGCAATATGACCTCGCGAGGGGGGGGCGGGGGCACAGGGATGTCCATTTTGAATCAAGGATAACCAGGGTACTGGGCTGTGAAGCGGCCTCTGTCTGCAACAATGCCGCTGCAGCCCTGATGATCATCCTGAACACCCTGGCCCATGACAGGAACGTGATAATTTCCAGGGGTGAACTTGTCGAAATCGGCGGTTCCTTCAGGATACCGGAAATACTTGAAAAAAGCGGGGCCCGTCTACGTGAGGTAGGCACCACCAACCGGACCTTTATCAGCGACTATGAAAAGGCTGTTGACGGGGACACGGGCCTGATACTGAAGGTCCATACCGGAAATTACCAGATAACGGGATTTACCAATGAGACCGGGTTGGAAGAACTCGGAAAGCTTGCCGCGGCAAGGGGAATCCCCCTGGTACATGATGCCGGAAGCGGAATGCTGTTCCCTTCAAGGGAGAAATGCCTGGAGAACGAACCCTCGATAAAAGTATCCCTGGAAGCCGGAGCTGACCTGGTCTGCTTCAGCGGAGACAAGCTGTTGGGAGGACCGCAGGCCGGGATCATAGTCGGAAAACGGGAATACGTGGCCCGGATACGGAAAAATCCCCTGATGCGTACTCTGCGCATCGACAAGGTTATTTGCTCAATCCTGGACCGGACACTGCTGGAATATGAAATGGAAAGAGAAGAAGTCTCTATTCCGGTCCGGAAGTTCATTACTCTCCCGGGCGAGGAAATTGAGGCCCGCGCCGAAGCCGTAGTTTCAGGTATAAGCAATCCGGGCCTGCAGGCAGTGACGGCACCCGGTTTTTCCAAAAGCGGCGGAGGTTCTTCTCCGGGAGGGGAAATTCCAACGACCCTGGTGATGTTGAGCGGCAAACGTGTGTCCGCCTCCGCCATTGAAAGATACCTGCGATCCCGGGAAATGCCGATTATCACAAGGATAGAGAAGGAAAAGGTCCTTATTGACCTCAGGACGGTGTTCCCTGAACAGGATGAAATAATCCTCAGGGAAATCAATGAGTTGAAACAGTAGGGGCAATTCACGAATTGCCCAACGGACCATTTTTTTTGGAGGCACCTTTCAATCACTCTTCCCGGACGATTCGTGAATCGTCCCTACAAGTGCCCATCGGTGCTGAGTTCCTTAAGCAGGCCGTGGAGCATCTTGATGTCGCCCTTATCCAGCTCAGAACGGCGAACAATCTTTTCCACCCTGTTCATGGCCTTATCTATGGACAGCCTTCCTGAAGAGTTGATGTTTCCCAGGGTCTTTGCCGCCTTTTCCAGGAGGAAGTCTATTTCCTCCGGGGATGCCAGTCCTTCGGCCTTAATGCCTGGAGACCCCCGGAAAGCCATGTTCAGTTCATAGGAAATAATTGCCGCTGACTGGGCAAGGTTCAGTACCGGGTATTCTGATTCAGTCGGAATTTCCACCAGCCATCGGCAGAAAGGGAGCTCCTCCTTCAACAGTCCGTTGGTCTCGGATCCGAACACGATCCCGACCGAAGAGTTTTTCAGCCTGGGAAGCAGGTCTTCCGAAAGGGTCCTGCAGTCGATAACACTCTTCTTTTTCCCCCGGTACCTTGCAGTTGTTCCAATGAGGATGCCCAGTTTCCCGGCCGCCTCCTCCAGGGAAGGCAGAAAGAGGGCCGATTCGAGGATGTCTGCGCCCTTCATGGCGTAGCTTCGGGCTTCCATCCCGACTTCGCATTCCGGCTGGACAAGCACCAGTTTCCGGAACCCCATGTTTTTCATGATCCTTACCGAGGATCCCAGGTTAGAGGCGAACTGGGTCCTCACAAATACAAAATGAATGTTATCCTTTAGGTAGCTGGACATGGGTTACAAGTTTAACCTAATTGCTCTCGTTATTTTTTTTTGAATGGACAACATAAACAAATCAGGAGGAACGGTCATGGAGTTAGCAGATTTCAGGAACCAGGCACTCATCGATTTTTCGATGCCTGAGAACAGGAGTGCCATGGAACGTGCTATCGCCAAGGTTCGAAGTGAACTCGGTAAAGAGTATCCTTTGATCATCGGCGGCGAAAAATTGTACGTTGACGATAAGATCCGCTCTCTAAATCCTTCAAATTGCGAGGAAGTAGTGGGGGTTTCCCAGAACGCGAGCCTGGATATGGTGGAGCAGGCCATCTCAACGGCTGACAGGGTGTTTGCGGACTGGGGTTCAAGGAGCGCGGAGGAACGTGTCGACTACATGATGAAGGTATGCGACATCATGAAGGGCAGGAGGCTGGAGCTGGCCGCCTGGATGGTTTTGGAAGTAGGGAAATCATGGGTCGAGGCTGATGCCGATGTGGCTGAGGCGATCGATTTTTGCGACTACTATTGCCGGCTTGCCCTGCGGCTGGCCCACCCTGAGCCGCTGACTCCCTTTGAAGGCGAAGTCAATGACCATATGTACATACCACTTGGTGTGGGCGTGGTTATTCCTCCCTGGAATTTCCCGCTGGCGATCCTGGCCGGAATGACGTTTGCTTCGATGGTATGCGGAAACACAGTGGTCCTGAAACCCTCCAGCGACGCTCCCTGCATTGCAGCCCAGCTGATGAAGATTTTCGAAGAAGCGGGAATCCCTCCGGGTGTGGTCAATTACCTGCCGGGCCGCGGCAGCGTTATCGGCGATCCCCTGGTCCAGCATCCCCGGACAAGGTTCATTGCCTTTACCGGCTCCAAGGAAGTGGGCCTGCGCATCAACAGGCTGGCCGCCGAGCTGTCGCCGGGGCAGATCTGGATCAAGCGGGTGCTGGCCGAAATGGGAGGCAAGGACACCATTATTGTGGATGATGAGGTTGATCTTGATGCCGCAGTCGCCGGGGTTGTCGCCTCTGCTTTCGGCTTCCAGGGGCAGAAGTGCTCAGCCTGTTCAAGGGCGATTGTCCACGAGAGCGTTTACGAAGAATTCCTGGAGAAATTGGTTTCCTCCACTTGTGACATGATCACCGAAGGCAACGTAGAGGAGTTCGGAGTCAATTTCGGCGCGGTTGTCAACCAGGGAGCCCAGGACTCGATCATGAGCTACATCGAGACCGGTAAGAAAGAAGGGCGGGTGCTGCTGGGAGGCGAGAGGGGCGACCCGAGGGGATGCTTTGTCAAGCCGACCATCATCGCCGATGTGGATCCGGAAGCGGTTATCTCCCAGGAGGAGATCTTTGGCCCTGTCCTGGCTGTCCTGAAGTCCAGGGATTATGATGACGCCCTGAGGATTGCCAACAATACCGAGTATGGCCTGACCGGGTCGGTCTACACGAATAATGAGGAAAAAATAGAAAAGGCCCGTAGGGAGTTCCATGTCGGGAACCTTTACTTCAACCGGAAATGCACCGGTGCGCTGGTGGGGGTCCACCCCTTCGGAGGATTCAACATGAGCGGCACCGATTCCAAGGCCGGCGGTCCCGACTATCTCTACATCTTCACCCAGATGAAGGCGTTCTCGAGGAAAGCCTAGTCAATTGACGATTGTGGCAGGTCCGATCCTCGGACCTGTGCCGCGGCAGCGGCACCGTGTTGAATGGGCCCCTCCAGTTGCCCGCGAACCCGGCGCGTGCCGCCTGAGCGGCACCGGAAACTGGCAGTTTCCGGCTACGAGGGTGCCGCATAAGCGGCACCGGAAAGCTGGAAGCTTCCGACCACGACAGATCAATCGACTGACGATTGTGGCAGGTCCGAACCTCGGACCTGCGAGCGAAAGCGAGCCGTGAATGAGTGTCGAGTTTGCACTGGATGATATGTGTTCCCTCAGGGGTTTACCGCCTTGCGTTCTTCCCAGGTCATCCTCTCCGGACCGCGTCCCCAGTGTTCCTTGTCCAGGTCGCAGAAGTCGCCCCGGGCCCGCATCTCTGCTTTCATCAGGTCCCTCATTTCATGGCGCTTATCCTGCCACTCCTCTTTCCCGGCCAGGTTGTCGAGCTCGAGGGGATCTTCCCGGAGGTTGAAGAGCTGCTCGGTGATTGTCCCCTTTACGTTGTAGATAATCAGCTTGAATTCGTCCTTGCGGATTGACCTCTGGAGATCGGCATAAGCTGCAAAGAGATGCGGCCTGCCGCCTGATCCCTCCTGGATCGCGGGTTGAATGGACTGCCCGGTGACTGAGACCGGGATATCAAGTCCTGCCATGTCGCAGAGGGTAGGAAACACGTCAAGCAGGTAGCAGTAGGCACTGTTCCGGGTATCCGGGGAGACACCCGGTCCGGAAATCACCAGGGGCACCCTTATGCTGTGGTCATAGAGGTTCTGCTTTCCCAGCAGGCCGTGCTGCCCGACAGCCAGGCCGTTGTCCCCGGCGAAGACGATTATGGTGTTGTCGTACCTTCCGCTCTCCCTGAGGGCCTCGAGAATTCTCCCGATCTGGTGATCAGCCTCGCTGATCATTCCGTAATAGGAGGCGATTTCCGCCTTCACCGCTTCTTCGGTCCTGGGATGTGGGAGCAGAACCTCGTCCCTGATCTCCAGTTCTCCGTTGTCAAAGGGATGCTCAGGCATGAAGTTCCGGGGAAGGCTGACCTCGCCTGAAGTGTAGTTGTGCCCATATTCCTCCGGCGGGGTGCGGGGATCGTGGGGCGAGGTGAAGGAAACGTAGGCCAAAAATGGCCGGTCAGAACCGGACTGTTCCAGCAGGAAGTCCACGGCCGCGTCGGCATAGTGGATAGAAGAAAATTTATTACCCCGAAATCCCTTTTCTTCCGGGTATTTCCCGGACGGATCATAATGATGGAGAAACGGCCTGAAGTGGCCGTCCGTCTCATAGCGGTGCATTCCCCCGAAAAAGATGTTATCTCCGTCAGAAAAGGAGCGGTGAAAAGAATCCCGTCCGTTGTGCCACTTGCCGGTGCCGAAGGTCCGGTAGCCGTTGGCCCTGAAATGTTCCGGCATCATGACATCTTCCGCGGGAATGTAGGAGCCGTCCTGCCGCAGCTGAAAGAGACTTTTTCCGGTCATCAGCATTCCGCGGCTCGGCATGCAGACCGCTCCCCCGAGCGCTCCCATGATGTGGGTATGGGTGAAGGTCACTCCGGCTCGGACCAGGGCATCCATGTTGGGGGTGACTATTTCACTGTTCCCCAGTTCGGAAACCGTGTCAAATCTCTGGTCGTCGGTTAAGAGAATCAGGATATTCGGTTTTGCCCGGGAGGCCTGTTCCGGTGCAGGGGTTGAGCATCCCGACAGGAGCAGGCAGAAGAGAAGGAAGGCGGTGACGGTAATTTTCATCATGAGCCTGATCATAATCAGGATGGAGGAAAAAATAAAGGGGAGGTTGGGATTGGATGACAGCGACACAAGGGACTAAAGGGACACAAGGGACCGAAGGTACAGGGAGACCCGCCTGCACGGGGGACAAAGCAGGCTGTCCGTTCTGTCCATCCAGTCCACTCAGTCCACCCACTCCATTCTTCTATTCATAATGGAGAGCCTCCACCGGATTAAGCCTGGAAGCCTTGAGAGCCGGGATGAACCCGGCCAGCAGCCCCACTATGCCGAGGATTATGGTTGAGACAACGGCTGCCTGCATGGATACCAGCATATGGATATCTCCCTGGCCGGAAGTATCTCCCTGCGCGGCGCTTACGAAAGGGATGGTCCCGATGATTTCACAGGCGGCAACCGAGAGGAGGAATCCTATCACTCCTCCAGCCAGGGCGATTGTCAGGGCCTCCAGGAGAAACTGGGTAAGGATATGCCTGCGCCTGGCTCCTATGGCCATGAGCAGGCCTATTTCCCTGGTTCTTTCTGTTACGGATACCAGCATGATATTCATGAGCCCGACCCCTCCGATGGCCAGGGTAAGGGCGCCGATGAACAGCATCAATCCCTCCATTCCCACGCTGAAATTGGTGAGTATCTTTTCGAATTCCCCCCAGGGCCTGATGAGAACAGCCTTTTCATCGTCAGGGTCGAATTTGTGGTTTCTTGCCAGTACAGCCCTTATCTGCCTGATGGCCTGCGGTTCCATTGAAACATTGCCGATCTGGAGCACAATCACGCTCATGTAGCGGACCTGGTTCAAGGATGCCATTGCCGTGTAGGGGACGAACAGGCAGAGGTCATCGCTGCGGAAATAACTGGACATCTGGATCTTCTTGCTCAGGATGCCGATAATCGTGAAAGCGACCCCGCTGATCCTCACCTCTTCTCCCAGGGCGCTTGAACCGGGAAAAAGCTTCTCGTAAATATCCCAGCCGATGATGGCAACCCTTCTCCCGTACTGGACATCTTCGGCTGAAATGAGCCGGCCCTCTTTCAGATAATGCCCCCTTATCCTCCCATATTCATGGTTGACCCCCCTGATTCCGGCTTCAGTCTGGCGGCGGAAGTTTTTTACCGTATGTTCCCTGAAAATTTCCGGGCTGGCAGCGGATACCAGGGGGCAGTTCTGCCGGATATCCTCGACATCCCTCAATTCGGTGTAAATCGCCCTCCCGGCCTTCATGCCGCCCTGCTGGGTGCTGGTCTGCCCGTTCCAGACAATTATCGCCCGGTCTCCGAAATGCTTCATCCCGACCATAATCGCGTTCCCGAATCCCTGGCCGAAGGCCAAAAGCACTACGAAACAGACAATGCCCCAGCTGATTCCCGAGAGGGTCAGTATAGCCCTGGTACGGTCGTGCATCAGGCTGCTGAAAGCTTTGGCCACTACTTCAAAAAACATGGAATATGGTCCTTAATTTGCTGATTGATCGTTTAATAATAATTTCAAATTTCAGCTGGCTTCCCATCTCAAAGCTTCAATCGGATCCATCCTGGATGCGATATAGGCAGGATAGATTCCTGATACCAGCCCGGAGAGGCAAAGGATA
>CAZOGT010000167.1:0-6813 GCA_964579015.1 uncultured Acidobacteriota bacterium
ATATCACCTATGTCAATTTCGTTCGCGATCGGAATGAAGCTGACATCCATATCCTGATTACCGAACAGGGTACTGGAAGCGGGGGCCGGGAATATACCATTGCCTTTATCGGCCTCAGGGAATTTGAAGACATCTCCCATACCCTGGTTTATTCATCCGGGCCAAGCGATACCGGGGACGAGATTCGCCGGGCCCAGATGGAGGTCCTTGAGAAGGGGATTTTCCCCTTCCTGGTGGAAAGCCCTCTCCTGGAATTCATCAGCGTCGAATTCGAGGGTGATATCAGCCCGGTCGCAGTTGAAGATCCATGGAGGTTCTGGGTATTCAGTGTCAGTGCCGACGGCCGGTTCAGTGGTGAGTCGAGCCAGTCGGAAAGGTCTATCGAACTCAATTTCTCTGCCAACAAGGTTACCCCTGATATCAAGGTCAGGCTGGGGATTTCCGGGGAGTTCGACTACAGCAAGTATGATTACGAGGATGATGTCATTGTCAGCAAGCAGGATGAAAAGGATTTTACCGGAATGGTGGTCAAGAGCATCACTGACCACTGGTCGGCCGGAGGATGGATTGAAGCGGAGTCTTCGACTTACGGCAACATGGACCTGTTTCTCAATGTCGCCCCGGCTGTTGAATACAATTTCTTCCCCTATTCCGAGTCAACCAGGAGGCAGTTATTCCTCCGCTACCGGGTAGGTTGGAACTACATGGACTACATCGAGGAGACTATCTTCAACCAGACCAGGGAGACCCTGCTGAACGAATCTCTCACGGTCGGCCTGGAACTGAGGGAGCCCTGGGGGAATGTTGCCGCTTCAGTTGAAGGGTCGCATTACCTCAGTGATTTCAGCAAAAAGAGGCTGGAAATGTATTCATCGATCGATGTCCGGTTGTTCAAGGGGTTCAGCCTGGAGTTGAGGGGTCGTTACGATTTGATCCACGACCAGCTTAGCCTGCCCCTGGAGGAGGCTTCACTGGATGAAGTACTGTTGCGGCGAAAAGAACTGGCCACCGACTTCGAATACTCGGTCTCCGTCGGTTTCCGCTATACTTTTGGCTCAGTGTACAGCAACGTCGTCAATCCCCGTTTCGGAAGGACGAGGTCCTATCACTAAGTCCGGATTTCTCACCGGTTTTCACCGCCGCAGTAGCAGGCTGGTGAGAAATGCGGGCTGAAATGGCCTGATCCCCGGACATGTAATCCGGGTCCGGCTGGTTATAATAGCTGAAGATGAGAATTCTGGTTGTCGAAGATGACAGAAAAGTAGCCGCTTTCCTGGAAAGAGGCCTGAGGGAAGAACATTATGCCGTCGATACCCTGCCGGACGGCCGGGATGCGGTCTACCAGGCAGGACTGAATCCTTATGATGTAATCATCCTTGACATAATGCTGCCCGGCAGGAGCGGATTTGAGGTGTGCCGTGAACTGAGAACCCGGGGAATCCTGACCCCGGTTTTGATGTTGACAGCCAGGGATGGTCTCGAGGACAAGATCACCGGCCTTACCGAGGGGGCCGATGATTATCTGACCAAGCCCTTCTCCTTCCATGAACTGCTGGCCAGGGTCAGGGCATTGATGCGCCGTGACCAGGACTACAAGAGCGGGGTCCTGGAAGTTGGCGATCTCATCCTCGATCCTGTCAGCCGACTCGTCAGCCGGGGAGGCAGGGCTGTCGCCCTCACTGGAAGGGAATATGCCCTGCTCGAGTACCTGATGAGAAACCAGGGCAGGATTCTGACCCAGACCGACATCATCGAGCATGTCTGGGACCGGAATTACGACGGCCTGAGCAATATCGTGAATGTCTACCTGAACCGTCTCCGTGACAAGATTGACCGGGATGGCGCAAGACCTCTGATCAAGACTATTCGAGGCCACGGGTATACCATAGAAGACAGCGAATGAAAAACTTCAGATTTCACCGAAGCCTGTTATTCAAGCTGACCGTCTGGCACATCCTTTTCCTGGGTGCGGCGATTATCCTGGCTGGAGTTTTTCTTTATGAAGGGTTCGAGGACCGCCAGATCAATGATATCGACAGGGCGCTGATTGAAATTGCCGATGAAACCTATGAGGAGATGCGCGAGGAAAAAGACCGGGACTGGGGCAGGGCCATAGCGGAAACGGAACAACGGTTTGCCCGCTACTCCCCCTTCATCATGCTGGTCAGGATTTCAGGAAACGGGGAGAAGAAGATTGAACAGACGGTTTATTCGCCCCGGCATACCGAAGGACTCTATCTATTTAATGCCGAGAAATACCACAAGGCGGACCATGCGGATATCGATGATTTGATATACGCAACTGTAAGCGATGAACGGATGGGTAAATATCCGGTCCGGATGATCCTGTTTCCCGTCCGCGGCCCGAACATCCTCCAGGTGGGGATTTCCCTGGAACAGAGCCGTCGGGAACTCAACCAGCTGCTTCTGGTTATGGTGGCGGCGGGTTTCGTTTTGCTTGTTGTCGCCTCTGCCGGCGGCTGGTTTATCCTTACCAGGGCGTTGCATCCGGTCAAGAGCATTACCGGGATGGCCCGGAAGATCTCAACTGACGACCTTTCCCTGAGAATCGATGTCCAGAACCGGGGTGACGAACTTGGGTCCCTGATCGGTACCTTCAACGACATGATTGCAAGGCTGGAAGAGTCCGTGCAGAAGATCCGTCGGTTCTCGGGAGATGTATCTCATGAACTCCGGACGCCCCTGACGATAATCAGGGGTGAAATAGAGGTGCTGCTCCGCAGGGAGAGAAGCAGGGAAGAATATGTTTCAGTTCTCAACAGTGTCCTCGAGGAATCTCAGAACATGGAGAGGATTATTGATGACCTGCTTTTTCTGTCCAGGGTCGAAGCTTTCGGAGGGAGCACTCTGGAGGGGACTGTACAGCTGGGGGAAGTAGTCGGGGCTGTGGTAGAAAGCCGGGAGACGGTTGCCAGGAGGAAAAGCCTGGACCTGGTTTTCAGCAACACCGGTTCAGCCCCGGTCAGGGGCAACCGCGATCTCCTGGAGCGACTGGTGGTCAACCTGGTGGACAATGCGATCAGGTATACCCCGGGGAGCGGACGGATTGATGTCGCCCTCGATGAAAACGACAGCTTTGTAAGCCTAGAGATTGCCGATACCGGGGTCGGCATTCCGGAGAAGGATCTTCCCCGGATATTTGAACGTTTTTTTGTTGTTGACCCGTCTAGGTCCAGGGAATCGGGCGGGGCCGGACTGGGGCTGTCGATAGTAAAATGCGTTGCGGACATTCACGGGGCCCGGATTGAAGTGTTCAGCTCTGAAGGGAAAGGGGCCAGGTTTGTTGTCACCTTTCCTATAGTCCGCATTTCTCACCGGTTTTCGTAGCGCGGCAGCAAGCTGGTTAAAAATGCGGGTTAGGACCATTGTGTTGACTTGAACAGAGGCGACCCCGATACCGATTCCGACCCCGACCCCGATTTAATATTCTCCTCATCCGCAAAAAATGGGGAAGCTCCTGTCTCGAGCCTTCTTGAAAAAGAGCTCATTCTCGACTATAGTGTTCTCTCTCCAGGAACCGGCGGGCTGATGGGGAAGCCTCCTGCCGAAGGCCCTCTTACATAAGGCCCGCTGCCGCTTCTTCTTAAATGTAAATTTGATTGGGGAAGGAAAAAGAATGAACAACCTGGCCGGAGTCCTCAGGAAATCAGCGGCTGAATATCCTCATTTGCCGGCAATCGATTTCCAGGGGCAGAAGACCACATACATTGAACTGGAAACCGCAGCCAACCGGATAGCCAATGCCTTGAGGGGAATGGGAGTTGAAAAGGGGGACCGGGTCGCGCTCTACTGCATCAATTCCCCCTATTTCGTTGCCTCGTACTTCGGAATCCTGAAAACCGGGGGCACTGTGGTAACCGTGAACCTGCTGCTGCACCATTCAGAGGTCGAGTACATCCTGGAGGATTCCGGTGCGAAAGCAATAATTTTTTACGACGGTTTCGCGGCCAACATCGCGGCCATCAGGGGCAATCTTCCCGGGTTGCAGGAACTGATTGTCGTGGGGAAGACCGACCTTGTCAAGGCCGGGTCCTATGAGGAGATCATGCAGTCAGCCTCGCCGGAGCCGGTGGAAATCGATGTGGACCCTGAGGAAGATGTCGCGGCGATTCTCTACACCTCCGGAACCACGGGCAATCCCAGGGGGGCAATGCTCACGCACCGCAATCTGCTGAGCAATTCCAGTTCAGTCTCCCACAGCCTGGGCATCGGGCATGACGAGATCCTGCTGGCAGTGCTGCCGATGTTTCATTCTTTTGCCATGACCTGCTGCCTGATTACCCCGATCCGCCAGGGCGCCCGGATTGTAGCGGTCCCGAGATTTGACCCGGCCCTTGTTGCCGAGACCATTGAGGCAAGCGGCTCCACCATCTTTTTCGGGGTGCCCAGCATGTATATCCTGCTCCTGCACCTGCCGGATGAGAAAATCAGCTCATTCAAGACCCTCAAGTACGGGTTGTCCGGAGGGGCGGCCATGCCTGAAGAGGTCATGGCCCAGTTTGAGCGGAAATACGGAATCCCCATTTACGAGGGAGACGGTCCGACCGAATGCTCCCCGGTGACCTCGGTGAACCCGATCGGAGGCAGGCGCAAGGCCGGTTCCATAGGCCTTCCGATCCGGGATGTGGAAATGAAGATCGTTGACCTGAGGGGGGAAGAGCTGCCTGACAACACCATCGGGGAGATCGTAGTCCGGGGCCCCAACGTGATGAAAGGGTATTTCAGGCTGCCGGAAGAGACCCGGGAAGCCTTCTTTGGCGAGTGGTTCCGCACCGGGGACATGGGGATGAAGGACGAAGACGGGTACTTCTATATTGTCGATCGCATCAAGGATATGATCATTGTCAACGGCATCAATGTCTACCCCCGCCACATCGAGGAAGTGATCTACAGGCATCCTTCAGTGGCTGAAGCGGCTGTCATCGGGGTGCCGCACAGGCGTTCGGGTGAAGCGGTCAAGGCCTTTATAGTGCTCAGGGATGGGGCGCAGGCGGCTGCTTCGGATATTCGAAAATTCTGCCTGCAGAGTCTGGGGAATTTTGAAGTGCCCCGCTACGTGGAGTTTGTGGAAAAACTTCCCAAGAGCCCTACCGGGAAGATCCTGAAACGGGAACTGCGCAGGGACGGGGAGATCGAGAGGGGCATGGACCTCGGGGAAGACTGACCTCCCGCGCGAACCCAAAAGGCCTGTTCAGGCCGGCCGCCGGGGGGCTGGAGCATTGATCCCCCCGGCATATGCTCCGGCCTCGATTCTACAATCCTTCCACTTCCCAGCCGCGCCGGTAGGAGCGGCGGACAAACTGGTTGGCGGCATCCTCATTGGAAAACCTGAGGTTTTCCGCGTCCCATTCCAGCGTGGTCCCCGGAAAGCGGGAAGCCACGCTGCCCAGCAGGACTGCCTCGGTCAGAGGACCTGAATAGTCGAAGTTTGCCGTGGTCTTGTCGTTGCCGCGTACTGCTTCAACGAACTGGAACCAGTGGTTTGCCCCTTCGACTTCCGGCATGCTGTAATTCCTGAATTTTTCTTCAGGCAGCAGCCTGGGGGTGTTTACATGGGGCAGGACCATTACCCCTTCGGTTCCGAGGAAGATTGAGCCCTGGTCCGGAATGTCTCCCCCTGCCATGTCCAGGATTTCCGCTGGAGGACGCTGGTCTCCATCATACCAGGTTACAGCGACTTCGCTCCCGGAGGAGTACCTGGTTCCGGGGAACACGTATTTTACGACAGCGTCGATAGCCCATGAATGGTTGTTGGGCCGGGCTCCTTCGCTGCGGACGCTCAGCGGGGCGGTCAGGGCCAGGGCCTTGAAGACCGGGTCGTAGATGTGGCATCCCATGTCTCCGAAGGTTCCCGTACCGAAATCGAGTCTCCGCCTCCAGTTGCCCGGATGGTACCATCGTTCCCCGATGTACGGCCTTTCAGCGCAGACTCCCAGCCAGAGGTTCCATGAAAAGTCACGGGGAATGGGGTCTATCCTGTCCGGCATCGGGGCGGAGTCTCCCCATTTCTTGCTGCTCCAGGTGTGGACTTCGTTGATTTTGCCGATTGCCCCGGACTGGACCAGTTCAACGGCAAGCCTGTACTGGGGCCCAGAATGAACCTGGATTCCCATCTGGGTGACCAGGTTTTTCTTCCTGGCCGCCTCGGTAAGCATGCGGGTCTCGTAGATGTCGTGGGTCAGCGGTTTCTGCCCGTAAACGGGGAGGCCCAGGTGCATGGCACTCATGGCAATCGGGGCGTGCATATGGTCCGGGGTAGAGACATTTACCGTATCGAGGTCCTTCTCCTTGTCGAGGAGTTCCCTCCAGTCCTGGTAGATGCGCAGATCCGGCCACTCGTCCTTAAGGCCCTCGGCCCTGGAAAGGTCCACATCAGCCACTGCAGCCAGCTGGACGTTGTTGGCCTTGCAGATATTAGTGAAGTCAGACCTGGCCATTCCCGCGGCCCCGAAACTGGCGTGCAGGATCCGGTCCGAAGGTGGCGCGGCTGTCATGTGAGGCATTACGGCAGGTGCAGCAACGGCCGCAAATGCGGTTGTTTTAAGGAATGTACGACGATTGGTAAATTTTGATTGCTTCATAAAAGTATGCTAGCCACTCATGGAGGGAGAGTCAATAGAGTTATTTCTGGAGTTTCCCGTTTTCCACGGGTGAGAAGGGTTTAAAATCGGAGCCGGCGTCGGGTGAGGCGGTGGAATCGGAAGAATGTTGAGGTGGCACGTGATCTTTGCGGTCCGGGCGGCCGGTCTGGGAATCGACCCCGATAGCGATACCGACCCCGACCCCGAGGGT
>CAZOGT010000168.1:0-6786 GCA_964579015.1 uncultured Acidobacteriota bacterium
CAGAACCGTGTCCTGTCCGCCTGCCCCGTTTCCGCGAAAGGGAGAAAGGTCCTCCAGGGACATCTTGAGAAGTTTCATCTCATCCATGTTTGCCTGCCTTGCCTGATCAATAATCTTTTCCGTTGAGGCTTTCCACTACGGATTTCAGCCAGCGGTCAAGGGCGGCTCTCATCGCTTCCGTCCTGGCTGCCTCTGTTACGGCGAGATCTTTTTCTTCCATAGGATCGGATTGCAGATCATACAATTCAAAGTTTACCTTCCCCTCTTCGTCTTCTTTCCGGTGCAGTTTCCATGGCCATTCCAGCCAGGCAGAATGACCCGGAAAGGAATCTTCAGGATACTGTTTACTGATTTCACCGGCATCCAGCCGAAGCTTGGCGGGGTCGTCATATTCCTTGCCCTGCTGCTGGGCTGCCATTAAATCAGCCATCCACTCGGCGCTCGGCGTTCTTATACCCGGCCCGGTCCGGTGCCAGAACCCGATCGGTTTCTCTCTTTCCTGAGTCTCACCCTTGATCACCGGCAGCAGGCTGGTGCCGTCCAGGACCGGCTGCCCCGGAACCTCTATTCCCAGGATATCGAGGAGGGTAGGGTAGATGTCGGAGGTAACGGACGGCACCGATGTTTTGCGGGGACCCTTGACATATTCAGGCCATTCCAGGATGGCCGGGACCCTGAGTCCGCCCTCGTATACCCGTCCCTTGAACTCTCTGCCACCGGTAGCACCCAGGTTGGGCAGGCCGCCGTTGTCGCTGCAGTACCAGAGGATGGTGTTGTCCTTGATTCCAAGCTCCGCGATCTCATTTCGCAGCTTACCGAAAGCACGGTCCATGCCGGTGATTTCGCCGTAGAAATGCTTGAATTCCTCCGCTTCGTCACGGTACGGTTCCTGGTCTTTCGCGACAGCCTGGTGAGGATTGTGAGGGGATCCGAACCAGACCACGGCCAGGAAGGGCTCCTCGTCCTTTTTAACCTGCTTTCGGATGAACTCCAGGGCGGCATCGACCGTAACCATGGAGCTTTCCCCCTCGGTCTGGACAGCTTTTCCTTCGCGGCTCAGGATAGGATCGTTATCAAAAAAGTTGGGGGCTGAAAGCCACTCATCAAATCCGCTGGAACCCGGATTGACCGGACTCCCTTTCAACACCGATCCCAGGTGCCATTTTCCGAAATGCCCGGTTGTGTACCCGGCAGTCTTACAGGCTTCGGCGATGGTAGTCTCCTGCGGCCGCAGGCTGTGGCCCCAGCTGAAGCAACCGAAGCGGTTGGGATTCCTGCCGGTAAGGACGCTGCCCCTGGTAGGGCTGCAGACCGGGGCGGCGGCATAAAAGCGATCAAAGCGCAGGCATTCAGCCGCCATCTTGTCGAAATTCGGGGTCTTCAATTTGGGATGGTCGTAATATCCCATATCTCCCCAGCCCTGGTCATCGGCCATGCAGAGGATGATGTTGGGCCTGTTTTGCCCCGGTTCAGCATTGAGCTGATCATTGAGGAAGCCGGCGCAGAAGCCGGCTCCCATGGCTTTCAGCATTTCGCGCCTTTTCATTTGCCACTCCTTCCCGGATGCTGCTATTTCCCGAATATCTCCTGAGCTTCCCTGTAGCTGATGAGCTTGATTCCGCGCTCCGCAATGACCTTCTTTACCTCCTGGCTGCAGAATGCCCTGGTGACCGCGTCACGGTGTGCAGCCACGTTCCGGTAGCCTTCATGCCCGTGCCCCTCCATTTCCGGGGTATTGAGGGCCGGATGTTCAATGATCATGTGCAGTCCCGGTTCAAGGCCTTCCAGCATGGCAATGAGCTTCTCCTCCCGCACCTCGGCACTATCCGAGTTGGAGGCTTCCCATCTTGCATGAACGGCACCCAGTGCGGTCAGGTCAATGCTGATCCCGTATTCCTCCGCCAGCCGATCAACTATCTGCCTGACCCGGGGATCAACCGTACTGCACCCCATATGCCCGGAAAGATGGGTGACCTGGGGGATGTTGTTCATTGTCAGCTCAATCTGGGCCCGCACCTCAGCCTCGACTTCCGCAAGGCTGACAGATTCATCCCAGAAGCCTGATCTTTCTCCGGACCCTTCCGGGGTTCTTGTCTTCGGGAAGAAATAGCCGTCCTTATCGACCAGGCTGGGGGCGTCAGTCAGGGGCCTCCATTTCACGTTGTCCCATTCACTGGTGAGGGTAAGGTGAACGCCTACATCATATCCGGGGTTCTCCCGGAGCATTTCAGCAGCTTCCGGAAACCAGGCGCAGACAGGCATTATCTCCACCGAGCGGACGATGCCCTCCCGGTAGGCCTTGATGCAGGCCAGGTTGGCCGCGTGAGAGGAACCGATGTCATCCGCCCGAACGATGAGGTAGGTCCCTTTTTGAGGAGGCTGTGCGCGCATTGAGGGGGCGATCAGCAATACAGCCGCCGCGAAAAAAAGGATATTTTTCATGGAAATATCATATCACCGGGAAAGGCGAAAACAAACCGGATTGATCCGTATTATGCCGGTCATCCGGAATCCGGATTCTCGCCTGCAGCTCCCGGGATAATCATTTTTCTTTCCGGTTATGCTTGCCAATGGAGCACGGAGATATTATCTATCACAGTACTAGAAGAAATACTCAAATAAAACCTGAAAGGGGAAGTCTGCATTCAATGTTCGATAATCCCTGTTCCCCCCGGTTAATATCAGCCGGTATCCGGGGAGGCAAATAAGGGAAGTTGAATCTCGGGCTTTTTGGAGGAATTTAGACAGATGGCAGAAAAAAAGAAACCTGAAACCCATGCTTTTCAGACCGAGGCAGCCCAGCTGCTGGACCTGATGATACATTCGGTCTATTCCCATAAGGAAATATTTTTACGTGAACTTATTTCCAATGCTTCAGACGCAATTGACAAACTGCGTTATGAATCTCTCACCAATCCTGACCTCGTCAAATTTACGGATGACCCCCATATAAGAATAATTCCCGATCCGGAGGCCCGCACCCTGAAGGTAGTTGATAACGGCATTGGCATGACCCACGACGAAATCGTCGAAAATATCGGGACTATCGCCCATTCCGGGACCCAGGAATTCGCAAGGATGATCAGGGATGCCAAGGCCAGGGAAATCCCCCCTGACCTTATCGGACAGTTCGGCGTAGGTTTTTATTCCAGCTTTATGGTGGCAGACAAGGTGGAGATCCTTACCCGCTCCATTCGTGAGAAAAAGGCCTGGAAGTGGTCGAGCGGGGTCGGGGAAGGGTCATATTCGCTGGAACCGGCAACCAGGAGTGAACCCGGGACCACCGTGACCCTCTACCTTCGCAAGCAGGAGGATGATGAGGATTCCGAGGATTACACAGCGGAGTGGACTATCAGGAATATTGTCAGAAAATACTCTGATTTTGTTAATTATCCGGTCCGCATGAAGGTGGAGCGTACGGAGATTGAGCGGGACGAGGAAGGAAAACCGGTTGAGGGAGCAGAGGAAAAGAAGGTTGAAAAGGATGAAGTCCTCAACTCGATGAAGGCTATATGGACCCGCAGTGAAAAAGAGGTAACTGAAGAGGAGTACAAGGATTTTTACAAGCACATAAGCCAT
This sequence comes from uncultured Acidobacteriota bacterium, assembly GCA_964579015.1. Lineage (GTDB taxonomy): Bacteria > Acidobacteriota > UBA6911 > RPQK01 > JAPXNP01. Next base: position 3,580 of record CAZOGT010000168.1, read on the forward strand.
GACTGGAACGATCCACTCGAAAGGATCATATACAAGGCTGAGGGGACGTCTGAATTCAGGGCCTTGCTCTATTTTCCCTCAAAGGCGCCCATGGATCTATTCATGGCGGAGGGAGATCACGGCATCAATCTTTACGTTAACCGCGTTTTTATCATGAATGACTGCAAGGAACTGATTCCGGAGTACCTGCGATTCATGAGGGGAGTGGTTGATTCTGAAGACCTTTCGCTGAATATCTCCAGGGAGATTCTCCAGAAGAACAGGCATGTCCAGATTATTCGCAAAGGCCTCACCCGTAAAGTACTCGAGACCCTCAAGCAGATGAGAAAGGACCGGCCTGAGAATTTCAGAATTTTCTGGGACGAATTCGGAAAGGTCCTCAAGGAAGGGCTTTTCAGGGATCCGGAACGGAAGGAAGAACTGCTGGAGATCTGTACCTTTGCGACTACGTCCAGCAGTTCGGAAGAGGTCACCCTCCCCGAGTATATCGAACGGATGAAGGAGGGGCAGGAGAACATCTATTACATAAACGGAAGGAACCGTGAGTCCGTAGAGAAGTCTCCGCATCTGGAATCCTTCCGGGAAAAAGGGTATGAAGTGCTTCTGCTTACCGATCCGGTGGACGAGCTCTGGGTGCAGTCGGTCTACAATTTTCAGGGAAAACCCCTGAAATCAATCAGCAAGGGGCTTGCGGACGCCGGGACAGCAGAAGAGAAAAAAGAAGCCGAAGAACAGCTCAAGGAAAAAAGTGAATCATGCAAATCGCTTTTCGAAGCCATGCAGAAAGCGCTTGATGAATATGTCAAGGAAGTCAGGCTCTCCACGCGCCTGACCTCTTCTCCGGCCTGCCTGGTGAGTGATGAGATGGACATGACCTTCCAGATGGAGCAGATGCTCCGTGCTACCGGGCAGGATGTTCCGAAGATCAAGAGAATCCTTGAACTCAATCCCAATCATGAAATCCTGGAGAAACTGCAAGCCATTTTTGCGGAGAATCCGGTCGATCCGAGGCTGGCTGATACCGCGGAGCTGCTTTACGGACAGTCCCTGCTGGCCGAGGGCCTGCAGCCGCCTGACCCCAGCGGCTTCAGCAGGAAGATGGCTGATCTTATAGCCCGGTCACTTTGATAAGTGGCTGTTTACCATAGATAGAGGCGGGAGGTGACAGGCCTCCCGCCTTTTTTCTTCCGCCTGTTACTCTGGTTGCAGACCCTGAATTTCAGCTCTTAACGGAATTCACCATGCGCCATGATGAATTCCTTCTGTCCAGGTTGTTTCCCTTGATTCCAGGTGGTATCTTTTACCGGTAATGAACAGCACACATCCCTTCTTTGCATCTAGAGTCCTTCTTTATTGTTTGTTTATCTTTATGGTCATTCCCGCCGCTGTATCGGCTGCGGATAACAACACCGTTTACATCAATTATTTCATTGAGAACGGTTCCCCGCTCGACTGGCATGTTGAAGAAAACGGGGAAGTCCATATCCAGCTCCTTTACGACCATGAGCGCAATTCCCCCAATCGGGCCTGTATTCACTGGAATTTCCTGGTTGATGCCGTTGAAGGTTCCGAACAGGTGCTGGTGCTCAGGGGATTCGAAAATATCTGGAACGGGAGGCCCGGCTCGGCGATAAGCGATGCGACCAGCTGTTACGTATCACCTGACGGCCGGAATTGGAAGCCTATAGAAACCGAATGGCTCTCTGACGGGGAACTGAGGGTCAGGATCACCATGGAACGTTCTTCAATGCAGGTTGCCAGGCTGCAGCCCTACAGTATCAGTGAACTGGAGAGGCTGGAGGCATCACTGTCGGGGGATGCCCGAACGGAGATAATTCCGATTGGAAAAACAGTATGCGGAAGGGAGTTGAACATCTTCCGTATCGGCAGTGAAGGCGCTCCCCGCCGGATTCTTATCCGGGGCAGGGCCCATCCCTGGGAGCCGGGAGGAAACTGGGTCATAGAAGGCCTCATTGATGAATTCCTCAACGGCGGCAATAGTGAAAATTATATGGGGAGTTTTTGCCTGTACATCCTTCCGATGGCCAACATGGACGGCGTATTCTACGGCCGCACCAGGTTCAATGCCAGGGGAATGGATTTAAACCGGAAATGGGACAAGCCCGCGGACGAGTTTCTTTCTCCTGAAAATGCCGCTTTTGAATCATTTATCAACTCCCTGGCGGCAAGAGGGCTCAGGCCTGACCTGGCGATAGACCTGCATAATGATGAAAGCGGCGGAATCCATATCAGCCGGCCGGATGGGGTGGACCTTGAACAATACCTGGGCAGGATGAGGGTGTTTGAGAAAATCCTTCGGGCCAATACCTGGTTCACTGAAAAGGTGACAGGAGGGGAATTCAGGAATCCTGGTTCCTTCGGAGAAGGGATGCTGGAAAGGTTCGGGGTGGACGCCTTCATATTCGAATTTAATGCCAACTGGATCGCCGGGCTGAACAAGATGCCTGAAGCAAAGGACTGGATCCGGATGGGCCGGGATTTAGGTGAGGTTTTTTATCTTTATTTCCAAGATGATATAAACAGAAAGTTAAACTGATAGTTTCCCTGCTCACACTCCTCCGGCAAGGGAATATATGAAAATTTTCAAGATAATATCCGGGGGACAGACAGGCGTGGACCGGGCGGCACTTGACGCTGCCACGCATAGCGGAATCCCGGTCGGCGGATGGTGTCCCAGGGGCCGCAGGGCCGAAGACGGAAAGATCCCTGAATCCTATCCCCTGTTGGAAACCCCCTCTGACAACTATGCCCAGAGAACCGAGTGGAATGTCCGTGATTCTGATGCGACTTTGATTTTGTACCGGTCCGCAATGACCGGGGGAACCCTTTTTACCGGAAAAACGGCGGCAAAATATGGGCGTCCCTGCCGTTGCGTGGACCTGGAAAAGGAAGACCTGGAAACACTTCCTTTCAAGGGGGAAATATCTGTCCTGAACATAGCCGGTCCCCGGGAAAGCCAGGCCCCGGGAATTCATAAAGAGGTATTCGCTTTATTGTTGAAGCTGCTGGGTGAATAATCCTTGGCCCCAGGCCGCGGAATTCAGGATTGCCCGGGTGAGCAGGCCTCCTGACGTGCATTGATCGTTGATGGTCGTTTTTCCGGGGGGTATTGTTTGAATTCCGAACTGCTTTCTCTCCCGGTTCCGGTGTGCCGCTCTTCCACTGCCAAAGTGGTTTCAAATGCAG
>CAZOGT010000169.1:0-6781 GCA_964579015.1 uncultured Acidobacteriota bacterium
AAGCCGGGAAGACCATTGAGTCCCATCTTGGATGGATTCCATGCCTCCTTGAAACGGGTGCTGAAGATCTCCCCCTCCCACGCAGCCGAATTCTCCGGCTCCTTGAAGATAACCTGCCGGCCCTGCCGTCTCTTTCCGAAGCAGGGAGAAAGGATTCATTCCCCCCGGACCTGCTCCGGGCACTTCGCGATACGGGCCTTTCCGCCTCACTGGCCGGGAGATTGACCAGTGCCCGGGAAAAATCCCGCATTGCCGCTGAAAAGCTCCAGAGGAGGATTGACTCCCTGGAGGAAAGACTCAATGCCCTGGCCGGCAGGATGAACATGGGATTTCTTTATCGTCATGAGCAGAAACTGTTTGCCGTCGGCTACAACGTCGCGACCGGGCGCCACGACAGCTCCTCCTACGACCTCCTTGCCAGCGAGGCCCGCCTGGCAAGTTACGTTGCCATCGCCAGGGGGGAAATCCCGATGGAGCACTGGTTCTGCCTGGGACGGCCCCATGCCCGGGTAGGCGGCCACCGGGTACTGATGAGCTGGACCGGGACCATGTTCGAATACCTGATGCCGCTGCTGCTGCAGCGCACTTACGAAAACTCGCTCCTGCACCGTGCGGTTATCCGGGCCGTGGACATCCAGATTCAGTACGGGAAAAAAAACAGGATCCCCTGGGGCATGTCAGAGTCCGCCTATGGAAATCTCGACCTGAACAGGACATACCAGTACATGGCATTCGGGGTCCCCTCGCTCAGCCTGAAAAGGCCGATCAAAAACCAGCTGGTTATCGCCCCTTATGCCGGTTTGCTGGCCATCGGAATTCGGCCCAAGGCTGCTGTCAAGAACCTTAAATGGCTGGAGAATCTCGGGCTCTATGATGAATACGGATTCTATGAATCAATAGACTTCAGCCGCAAGGCCACCAGGGAAGGGGAACAGGGCGTTATCATCAAGACCTACATGGCCCATCACCAGGGAATGGGGTTCATCTCCCTTGTGAATTTCATTCACCGGGACCTGTTCCGCCGCAGATTTCACTCCGACGTCAGGATCAAGGCCTTTGAACCTCTCCTCCAGGAGAGAATCCCAACCCTTCCGCCCCTGCAGTTCGCCTCGGCCCGTGAAAAAACCCCGATGCTTGTCGACGCCGGGGGAAAGGAGGAATCCGGAAAGCGCTTTACCACCCCGCACACGACCATCCCTAAAACCCGTCTCCTGAGCAACGGGACCTATAACCTGATGATTACCAACACCGGGGGCGGCTACAGTCAGTGGAACGGACGCGAGCTCACGCGCTGGCGCTGTGACCGGACCTCGGAACTTTGGGGAAGCTATCTCTTTATCTATGAGGAGGATGAAGACCAGCTCTGGTCTGCCTCATACCATCCCGCAGGGGTGGAGGCTGATGACTACGATGTCGAGTTCACCCTGGACCGGGTCGTTTTCAGCCGCACCGATTTCGGTATCCACAGCGTAATGGAAGTGATCGTTTCCCCTGAAGACGATGTTGAAATCCGCAGGCTTTCCCTTTCCAACAGGACTGAGCGAAAACGATTCCTGACCCTGACCAGTTATCTTGAACTCTGCCTGGCACCCCACGAGGCCGACCTCCAGCACCCGGCCTTCAACAAGCTTTTCATCCAGACCGAGCACCTCCCTGAAAGGAACACCCTCCTGGCCTACCGCCGGTCAGGATCACCGGAACCGCCCGACATGTTTGTCGCCAACCGGATCACGGCGGAATCCCCCGAACAGGAATCCGGATTCGAGACTGACCGGCGGCGTTTCATCGGCCGCGGAAAAACACTCGCCCGGCCGGAAGGAGCGGTCTCCTCCCCGGGAAACAGCCAGGGATTCGTCCTGGACCCGATTTTCAGCCTGAGAAAGACTGTTGCCCTTGAACCCGGGCAGCATTATGAAGTCTCTTTTATCCTGGCCGTTGCTTCGAGCCGTTCAAAGGTACTCTCTCTTGCCGACAGGTATTCTGAACCCTACCAGATATACCGGGCGATCGATTTTGCCTGGCGGAAGGCCCAGATCGAACTGCGGCTCCTGCACATCCAGCCTGAAGAGGCACGCCGGTTTCAGCAGCTGGCCAACCATTTGATCTTTCCAAACCAGAGGCTGCGGGCCACCGCCGACCAGATCGAGGAAAACTGCAAGGGCCAGTCCGGACTCTGGCCATACGGAATCTCCGGGGACCTCCCAATCATCATGGTCACGATCGCCGAAGCCCAGGATCTGAAACTCATCCTCCAGTTGCTGCAGGCCCATACCTATTGGAGAATGCGCGGATTCCCGGCCGATCTTCTGATCCTCAACGAGGAAGAAGGCGGATATGAACAGCCCCTGCGCGAAAGGCTGATCAGCCTGATTCAAGCCCATTCCCCTTCACTCGCGACGGAGCAGCGGGGAAAGGTGTTCCTCCGCAATGCCGACCAGATCCCGGAAGAGGACCTCAGGCTGATGAAGGCCGCGTCCCGGATAGTCCTGGTTGCAGCCCGCGGAGAACTGGCCCAGCAGCTGGGCGTTGCAGGGGAAAGCACCGGGCAGCCCGGGATCCCGGATTTCGAAGAAAGGCCGCAGGATCCAGTAAAACCGCTGCCTGCGGTCGAACTGCTTTTTGACAACGGCTTTGGAGGATTCACCCATGACGGTAGGGAGTACGTGATAACCATTGATCCGGGGAACCCGACTCCCGCGCCATGGGCCAACATCATTTCCAACCCCGGCTTCGGGTCCATGGTTACCGAGTCAGGAGGTGGCTTCACCTGGTACGGCAACAGCCAGCGTAACAGGCTGACTCAATGGAGCAACGATCCGGTACTCGATACCCCTCCTGAAGCAGTCTACCTCAGGGATGAAAAGACCGGGGATGTCTGGACTCCGACGCCCCTGCCCGTAGAGCACCCCTCTCCCTGCCGGGTCCGCCACGGAGCCGGCTACAGCATCTTTGAAAGGCACAGCTTCGGCATCAGCCAGCAACTGGTGCAGTTCGTCCCAAATGATGACGACGGCGGCAGACCCGTAAAAATTCAACAGCTCACCCTGACCAACGATACCGATAGATGGAGAATCCTTTCCGTCACTTACTACCTGGAACTGACCCTTGGAGAACACCGGGAAAAATCAGAGATGCACCTGGTCACCCGCTGGGACAGCAGGTATTCGATTATGCTGGGCTACAATAGATACCATCCCGAATACAGCGAACAGGTGACATTTGCGGCACTGGAGCCCTCCCCGGAATCGCACACCGGTGACAGGGGCTCGTTCCTGGGCCGCAACCGGACAGCCGCCGATCCCGCGGCACTGGAGTTCGAGCGGCTCGACAATGTCTCCGGCGCCCGCCTTGATCCCTGCGCGGCCCTGCAGACCCGGCTGGAACTGGCGCCGGGTGAAAGCAGGACCGTGATAACGGCCCTGGGCCAGGCCGGCTCCAAAAGCGAGGCTTACGAGCTGTCGGCGCGCTACAGGAGCCCAAAGGCCGTTCAGGAGGCGCTTGATCAGACCATCAAATGGTGGGACCGGCTGCTGGGAAGCATCACCGTGAAGACCCCCGACGCCGCGGCGGACATCATGATCAACCGATGGCTCCTCTATCAGAGCCTCAGCTGCCGGATCTGGGGCCGGTCCGCTTTCTACCAGTCAGGAGGGGCTTTCGGATTCCGCGATCAGCTGCAGGATGTCACCGCCTTTCTTGCCTGCAGGCCCGAACTGGCGCGCAGGCAGATTCTGCTGGCCGCCGGCCGACAGTTCCGGGAAGGCGACGTCCAGCACTGGTGGCATCCTCGCTCGGGTGCCGGAATCCGTTCCCGCATATCAGATGACCTTCTCTGGCTGCCCTACGTGGTCGCCGAATATGTTCGGGTGACCGGAGACCAGGATATCCTGGATGAAGATGTTCCCTTCCTGCAGGCCCCGCCCCTTGAACCGGGACAACATGAGGTTTTCTCCGTTCCCGAACAGACCCCGGATTCAGCTTCCCTTTTTGAACATTGCAGGAGGGCCCTGGACAGGGGCCTGACAGCAGGCCCGAACGGCCTGCCCCTGTTCGGCGGCGGGGACTGGAACGACGGAATGAACCTGGTGGGAGCGGGCGGCAAAGGCGAAAGCGTCTGGCTTGGCTGGTTCATAATTACTGTATTGGACGGGATGGCGGAACTCTCCCGAACCATTGGTAAGAAGGATCTGGCCCGTGTCTTCTCCAGGCAGAGAGAAACATTGAGGAAGTGTATCGAAAAGGAAGCCTGGGACGGGGACTGGTACCTGCGCGGCCGATTTGATGACGGCAGTCCCCTCGGATCTGCCCGGAACGAAGAAGCCAGGATTGATTCACTCCCCCAGTCCTGGGCATGGCTGAGCGAAGCGGCTGACGCGAAGCGGGCTGAAACAGCAATTGAATCAGCATGGGATCAGCTGGTCCTGCCTGCCGAGCAGCTCGTGCTGCTGTTTGACCCGCCGTTCGATAAATCGAACCAGGCTCCCGGCTATATCAAGGCCTATCCCCCGGGAGTCAGGGAAAACGGGGGCCAGTATACCCACGCTGCCATCTGGCTGGCCATGGCCATGGCGCGAAAAGGAGACGGAGAGCGTGCCGTGCGGATGATGAAGATGATGAACCCGGTCGAACATGCATCAAGCCCGGAGAAAGCCAGGCTATACGCGATTGAGCCCTATGCGGTGGCCGCGGACGTATATCGGCTCGCCGGCAGGGAAGGAAAGGGAGGGTGGTCGTGGTACACCGGCTCAGCCGCCTGGATGTACCGGGCCTGGACCGAGGAAATCCTGGGTCTTAAACGCCGCGGAAACTCCTTAATTGTAGATCCGGTTATCCCTCCATCCTGGCCCGGTTTTTCCGCCGTTTACCGCTTTAACCAGGCCGAATACCTTATCGAGGTTGAAAATCCGGACCAGGAGGGAAAAGGCGTCCTCTCCATAGAGCTTGACGGGAAAGCAGTAGAGAACAAAAAAATACCCCTCTCCGGAGAAGGCAGACACAGGGTTCGGGTCAGGCTTGGGGCCGGGACCTGAACCCGGGCCGGGCAATCAAGGAGGTCAATGGTTATTTTCCGCCCGTGTTCCATGCGGTCATATTCATGCAGGCAGGACTCATCAATTCCTTCCGTCAGCTGAGAGGGCAACACCCCGATACGGATCGGTAAAGGGAGCAGATTGCCCCGAGAATCGATCAACGGCGAATCCTCGGATATCAATTTAATCTCGTGGGCCAGGGACTGGTCCTCCGTGAAAACCCTGCACTCCTTCTGCTGTTAGAGCCCTTAGTTATTCCTCGAAAATGATATTGCTGATCCGCTCCAGGCCGACGAGTGCGGTAGCCTGCCTGTTCTCTTCCAGGGCGGCCTTCAACTCCTCGAAAACCGGGTAAAGCTTGTCGAGCTTCGTGCATCCGTTCTCCGCAAGCATTGCATTAAACTCGTCCACCAATTCCTCGGCCGTGCCAAAATTACTGCGGAGGACTTCATTCCTGAGGCCTTCTATTCCCAGCCTCGTTTCGAGCGTGAGGTTCTCCGCAGTCAACTCTCCAACCTGTTTCTGGAGGGAAACAACCTGAGTGCCTAAAGCATCCCCCCTGGCAGTCAGCTCAGCCCGGACGTTTCTGACTATGAGAAAGTGGGTTATCACGAGACCTGTCAACAATACCAGAAACAGGATACCTATTGTCTTTAACGAAATTCTGTCCATCTCACCCCTCCTTTTAAAATCCCGGACTTTAATCACCTTATCTGGATTCCCGCAGTGTGCACAAATCCAGAATCCTACTGTAAAATCCACTTTGAATTAGGATCACAGGATATTTGTACCCGGTTTTAAATGAATTGTCCACCTTAACCATCGCCTGAAGCATGCAAAAAAGATGCATGAGGCCGGAACCTGCAAAGGTCTGGACATTCCAGCCGGTTTGAAAGATCTGAGGGTTAAGATTCCCTGAAAACCTGGTCATACTTTGCCGCGGATATAAAGTCATTCTCCGTGAGGCCGCCGACCTCATGGGTCCATAATTCAACAATCACCTTGCCCCAGGAAAGATGGATGTCAGGGTGGTGCCCTTCCTCTTCCGCTACAGCCCCAAGGCGGTTGGTGAACTCAAGCGCTTCTGAGAAATTCTCGAAGCTGAAACTCCGCTCAAGATGATGATTGTCATGGATGTTCCACCCGGCATCAATCTGCTCCTGCAGGGGGGCAATCTCCGCCGCGGTTAATGGTGATCCGCCCTTTTCGCAAGGTGTACATTTCTTATCTTTCAGTCTGGGCATGATTATCTCCTTTCATAAATCTTCTGTTTACATTTAAACAATATCCTGTAAGGCCGTCCGGAGCAAAAGGATTCAGTCCCCCGATTTCATGACCCCTCGGCCAACGCGAAACGGGCCCGGATAGATGGACCTGTGGTTGTCCAAGTAATATTTTCAGTGCGTTGAAGAGGTAACTCTCCTTGCATCCCCGCAAAATGGATATTATGAATCTATATAGAATCAGCCGGTTACGTTCATACCGGCTGCAGGAGTCCGCACCGGAATACGGGCGGGCGGAAAGGAAAGAAACAATGAAGAAACTCATTAATGCCCACCATTATTCAATCTATATGATGATCACGGCCCTGCTCCTATCTCTGGCGGCCGGGACCGCGTTCTCCCAGGACGATGCCAAGATGTCTCCGCTTGAGGAGCGGGTCCGGCAGGCCCTGGTGAACTTTCCCTACTACACGGTGTTCGACAGCCTCTCAGCAAGGGTTGACGGCAGCACCGCGATCCTCTACGGAG
>CAZOGT010000170.1:0-6768 GCA_964579015.1 uncultured Acidobacteriota bacterium
GGTTTTGTCGCCGCAACACTGTTTGTACTTCTTCCCGCTGCCGCAGGGGCAGGGGTCGTTGCGGCCGACCTCCTCCCATGTTTCGTTCGTCATGGTTGTTCTCCTTCAAACGGGTTTCTCGTTTTGTTCCGTTCCATGCGTGAGGTCACGGCAAAGCCCCGGCTGCAGCACGAAGTGGCGGACGTGTGGATGGTCACGGCCAGGGAGGTCTGGCGGTCGCCACAGATGAAACAGCTCACCGGGTCCAGTGCCGGGATTCCCGGGCGGAGCGTATTCATAGCCGTTTTCCCTGTTGATTTTTTCTCCCTTGATTACCTTTTGAATCTCTTCGTTGCTGAGTGTTTCATACTCCAGCAGGGCTTCAGCCAGGTTAACCAGCGCCTTCTGATTGGATTTCAGCAGTTTTTCGGCCCGTTCATAGGCCTCGGAAACGATTCTCTTGACTTCCTTGTCAATGAGCTCCGCCGTGTTTTCACTGAAATCTTGATGCTGGGCTATTTCACGCCCGAGGAAAATCTGCTCTTCTTTTTTTCCGAAGGTCAGGGGCCCCAGCTCGGGACTCATTCCCCATTCGCAGACCATTCTTCTGGCAAGGACCGTAGCCCTCTCCAGATCATTGGAGGCCCCGGTGGTTACGGACCCGAGAACCAATTTTTCGGCGATTCTTCCTGAAAGAAGAATGGTAATCATGGTGTTCATGTAATCCTGTGAGTAGTTGTACTGGTCCTCTTCGGGAAGCTGCATGGTCAAGCCGAGCGCTCTTCCCCTTGGAATTATTGTGACCTTGTGCAGGGGGTCTGAATCGGGGAGCAGCAGGGCGGAGATGGCGTGTCCGGCTTCGTGGTATGCCGTAGTCCGTTTTTCCTTTTCGTTCATTATCACGGACTTGCGTTCCTTGCCCATCATAACCTTGTCCTTGGCTTCTTCGAAAGCGGGCATGGTTACGGCTGTCTGGTTCCTCCTTGCTGCTATCAGGGCCGCTTCGTTGACCAGGTTGGCCAGCTGTGCCCCTGAAAATCCGGGTGTGCCGCGGGCTATGACGGAAATGTCCACGCTGTCGTCCAGGGGGATCTGCTTGGTATGCACCTTGAGGATGCCTTCCCGCCCCTTGATGTCGGGAAGTGAGACTATAACCTGCCGGTCAAACCTGCCTGGACGGAGGAGTGCCGGATCAAGAACATCAGGACGGTTGGTTGCTGCAATCAGGATTACCCCTTCATTGGACTCGAATCCATCCATTTCCACGAGAAGCTGGTTGAGGGTCTGCTCCCTTTCATCATGCCCGCCTCCGAGCCCGGCCCCGCGGTGCCTGCCGACGGCGTCTATTTCATCAATGAATATGATGCAGGGCGCATTCTTTTTCCCCTGTTCGAACAGGTCCCTTACCCGGCTGGCGCCTACCCCGACAAACATTTCCACGAAATCAGATCCGCTGATCGAGAAAAAGGGTACGTCGGCTTCCCCGGCAATTGCCCGGGCCAGCAGGGTTTTGCCCGTTCCGGGAGGGCCCATTAAAATTACGCCCTTGGGAATCTTACCTCCCAGCTTCTGGAATTTCTGGGGTTCCATCAGAAATTCTACAATTTCCTGGAGCTCCTCCTTGGCTTCTTCAATTCCGGCAACGTCCGTGAAGGTAACCTTTTTCCCATGGCTGGTGGAAAGCTTGGCACGGCTTTTCCCGAAGGACAGGGCCTTGTTTCCCCCTGACTGCATCTGGCGCATCAGGAACATCCAGAAGCCAATGAAAATGATGATTGGAAACCAGGTGGTCAGGATCATGTAAAACCACCCCCCCTGGTCATCCTCACCGATCTCAACCGTCAGGTTCTTGGCAATAAGGGTATCAGCGACGTTCTCTTCGGCTCCCTTTGGTATCAGAACTTCAAACTCTATATCGCTGCCGGCCTCTTCGTAAACACCTTCAACAGTGTTACCGGTTATCAGAATCGGGGTCTGGTTGGTCCCCCTGATCCTGTCACCTTCAACCAGCTGGTTGAATTCAGAATACTTGAGCTGCTTCACGTCTCCGCTCTTGAAATCGTTCAGAAAATTCCACAGCATGACTATGGAAACGACAATCAGCAACCATAAAAAAACATTCTTAGCTGTTGTGTTCACAACGGAACCTCCAGTTCCAGCTTGTATCTATATCCTCAGGTTCCCGTGGGGAACAAAGAAATTCATTAAAAGAATCAATCAAAGACCAGCGGGATGCATTAGTTCCTATAATACAGGCACTGGTTGGAAAGCAAGTCTGATTTTCCATATTAAACCAACAAAACCAAATACATTATAAACTACCTGCCCGGATTCTCCTTATGTGTCATCTTTTTACTATCCTTGGGCAGTTTCCACTGAAACAGTTATCTCAATGTTGCCGGAAGTCCGGATTACGGGAGTCATCCCGGTACCTTCAACCCAGTGACAGTGGCCGGGAAATTCAATAATCAGGATACGGTCCCTTTCGCTTTCCGGTATCTTATAACGGGAGCAGAGGTTGCTGAAAGACTGACGGGGCCTTTTCCTGGATATTCTCAGTTTGTCCCCGGGCCTGCGGTTGCGGACAATCACACTCTCGAGCGGCCTTTTGGCCGGGTTCTCCGGAGGAACAGGGCCTGTAATCTCCATGGTAAGCCTTTTTCCAGCCTGGGGTATGTAGATGCTTCCGGGAACATCAACCCTGTATGCGAATTCGACGGCCCCGTCTCCGGGAATTCCTATTACCAGAAAATCAAATTCCCTGCGGGCTTCAAGATTTCCCGGAAGGCACACTTTTCTTCCGCTTTGTCCTTCCAGAAGATTTTCTACTGCTGAAATATGCCTGCTCGTAAGATCATTCAGGTTTCCCTTTGCCCTGGCTACGCCCAGCCTTATCATCTCTCTCCGCAGTACTTCCGGTACTTGCAGAAGGCTCTGTAACGGAATCTTTACATATCCTCCCTTTGATACGCTGCCGAGTTCATTTAGTTTCTCCTCAGCCCGGTCCTCGAGAAACTGTGCCGCCTCCCCGATGAGTCCGGCCGCCCTGGCAATCCTTTCGCCCAGCCGCGGATTGAACCTGCTTTCCAGGAGGGGCAGCAGTTCATGACGGATCCAGTTGCGGTCGAAATTCCGGTCATAATTGGAGCTGTCAGTCCTGAACGGCTGTTCGGCACTTTCCAGGTATCCGGTAATCTGTTCCCTGGTTACGAGGAGGAGCGGTCTGACTACTTTGCAGCAGCGGCCACCTGCGTCCTGATGGCTTCGCACCGGGAGCATTCCGGAGAGGCCACGATATCCGGACCCGCGGACCAGGTTGAAGATGAACGTTTCAGCCTGGTCGTCCGAATTATGTCCGGTTGCAATAACCATCTCTTCCCGGCAGGCAATGTCGGCCAGGAAGGCATAGCGAAGGCTGCGCGCTGTTTCTTCCAGGTTGCCGCTGCCATTGGCGCAGGGGTCGGCCGCAGTGCAGTAAAGGGGGATATCCAGACGCCGGCAGAGATCGCGGACAAAAAGTTCGTCCTTGTCTGATTCCGTCCCCCGCAGCCCGTAGTTGACATGCCCCGCGGCCAGGGTGATGCCGAGTTCATGCCTGAGGCGGTTCATTACCATGGCAAGGCAGACGGAATCCGGCCCGCCCGAGAGGGCTATAAGTAACGTGTCGCCTCTCCGGAGTATCGATTTTCTCCTGATGTCATCCAGGACCCTTTCTTCGAATTGATTCATATCAGGCCGCTGATTCCTGTTCGTTTTTTTTTATTTTACTGCTAAAGTATACCTATGAACAGCAAACTTGAAATTATGAACAGGCGCACCTGCCTGCGGCAGATCGGTGCCGGGGCTGCAGTCCTGGCCATGGCTGGATGTTCCCGGCAGGAGGCTGTTGAGACTGTCAATCGAAAACTGAACTTTGTCTATATTCTCGCTGATGATCTTGGATACGGAGACCTTGGTTGTTATGGGCAGCAGTCCATAAAGACCCCCAATATTGACAGGTTGGCAGCGGAAGGGATGAAGTTTACCCAGCATTACGCGGGGTCCACGGTCTGTGCCCCGTCCCGCTGCTCCCTGATGACCGGACTCCATACCGGACATGCCTACATCCGTGGAAACAGCGAGGTCAAGCCGATGGGCCAGAGGCCTATTCCTGCTGATACGGTAACCCTTCCCGGGCTTTTGCAGCAGCAGGGCTACAGGACCGGACTCATTGGGAAATGGGGGCTGGGAGGGCCTGAATCCGAAGGCCATCCCAACCAGCAGGGGTTTGATCATTTCTTCGGCTATCTCTGCCAGCGGCACGCCCATAATTACTTTCCCGAATACCTTTTCAGGAACCGGGAAAGAGTGGAACTGGAGGGGAATGAAGTCCCGGGAGGCAGGGAAGACGGGGCCGGAGAGGCAACAAAGAAGGTGACCTACGCCCCAGACCTGATGCTGGATGAAGCTCTCAGCTTCATCCGCGAAAACCGTGAGCGGCCTTTTTCGCTCTTTTTTACCACAACGATTCCCCACGCCAATAACGAAGCCGGGAATGAGGGGATGGAAATTCCTGATTACGGTGAATACGCGGGGGAGGACTGGCCCGAGGCGCAGAAGGGGCACGCCGCCATGATTACCCGTCTTGACAGCGATACGGGAAGAATTCTGGATGAGCTGAAAGAGTTGGGGCTGGACGACGACACCCTGGTTATCTTTACCAGTGACAACGGCCCTCACCGGGAGGGAGGGGCGGACCCCGAATTTTTTAACAGCTCAGGCCCGCTGCGGGGCATAAAGAGAGATCTGTATGAAGGCGGAATCAGGGTGCCCATGATTGCCAGGCTTCCGGGCAGGGTGGCTGCCGGAACGGAATCCGGGCATGCCGGGGCATTTTGGGACATGCTTCCCACCATGGTCGAGCTCGCCGGAGGTGAAGCGCCCTCCGGATTTGACGGAATCTCAATGGTCCCGGCCCTGTTGGGAGGGGAGCAGGCTGAGCATGAATATCTCTATTGGGAATTCAGGGGTAAGCAGGCTGTCAGGAAAGGTGACTGGAAAGCGGTCCGCCTGGCTCCGGACCAGCCGACTGAACTCTATAACCTGGCTGATGACCTCGCTGAAACCAGCGACCTGGCCGGGGAGTATCCGGAACAGGCCAGGGAGCTTTCGGAAATCTTTGATGCCGCCCGGGTGGAGTCTGAGCTGTTCCCCCTGCAGTCCTGATAGCGGAGACAAAGGATCCCTTCCCCGCTTTTTTGGCGGTTTGAGCCAGGTTTTTTAACCTGGTACGGCCCGTTATGATAGGTTATTGTTGTTGGTGCCCTGGAGGATGCTTTTAAGATCATCCTGTTGCAATAGCAGGGAAAGCAGTGCTGAACATTGAATTTCCGCTGCTGTTTCAGTTATCATTCTGGCTCTCTAAATATGTGGCGAGGTAGCTCAGTTGGTCAGAGCAGGCGGCTCATATCCGCCGAGTCGGGGGTTCAAGTCCCTCCCTCGCTACCATCCTTTTTTGTAAATCATTTTGTAAATCATGAAAAATAAAGTTTTTCCTGAAAGTTCCCGTTTGTTCCAGGAGGCTTTAAGGTTCATACCGGGCGGGGTCAACAGCCCGGCCCGGGCCTTCAAGGCCGTAGGCGGCACTCCCCTGTTCATCAGTTCAGCCGCCGGATGCCTGCTCAGGGATGCAGACGGCAACTCCTATATCGATTACGTCGGCTCCTGGGGGCCCATGATTCTGGGCCACGCTCATCCGGAAGTAGTCAAAGCCCTGCAGGAAGCGGCAGGGAGGGGTACGAGTTACGGGGCCCCTACTGAGGTTGAGACCAGGCTGGCGGAAATAATCTGTAACATGGTGCCCTCCATTGAAAAGGTGAGGCTGGTCAGTTCAGGCACTGAAGCCGCAATGAGTGCCCTCAGGCTTGCCAGGGGGTATACGGGAAGATCAAAGCTGATTAAGTTTGAAGGCTGCTACCATGGACACGGGGACAGTTATCTGGTGGAGGCCGGTTCTGGAATCGCGACACTGGGTATCCCCGGCACCCCCGGAGTCCCCCGTGAATTGGCGGAACTGACCATCAGCCTGCCATATGGGAACCTGGCCCTGGTCGAGGAGGCTTTCAGGCGCAACCAGGGCGAAATCGCGGCCGTGATCTGTGAGCCTGCGGCAGGCAATATGGGCCTGATCCTGCCGCCTCCCGAGTTTCTGGATGGGATCATCAGCCTCTGCGAAAAAGAGGGTGCCCTGGCTGTCTTTGACGAGGTCATGACCGGTTTCAGGGTCCACCCAGGCGGAATCCAGGGGCTTTTCGGCCTTTCTCCCCACCTGACCTGCCTGGGGAAGGTCGTGGGCGGCGGACTGCCGATCGGGGCCTTTGGAGGCCGGGCCGACATCATGGACCGGATTGCGCCTGAAGGTGATGTCTACCAGGCAGGCACCCTTTCCGGAAACCCCCTTGCCGTCACCGCCGGGCTCAAGACCCTGGAGATTCTCAAGTCGGGGAACATCTATCCCGGGCTGGAGAGCCTTTCCTCTCTTCTTTGCCGGGGCCTTGAGAGAGCCGCTGAAAAAGCAGGGGTCCCGGTGAAAGTGCAAAGGTGCGGGTCGATGTTTACAGTCTATTTTACGGATAATCAGGTGACTGATTTCAGTTCTGCCAGGCAGTGCGACCTGGAACAGTTCAGGAAATATTTCCACGGGATGCTGGACAGGGGAGTCTACCTGCCGCCGTCACAGTTTGAGGCCTGTTTTGTATCCGCGGCACATGACAGGGATGTGATCAGTCGAACCGTAAAGGCTGCTGAAGA
>CAZOGT010000171.1:0-6755 GCA_964579015.1 uncultured Acidobacteriota bacterium
ATGGAAGAAGGCCCGGGATGGTTTTCGCAGCTTGGTTCGGAGGGCAGTGCCGGCACCAAAATTCTGAGTATCGCCGGAGACTGCATGAGGCCGGGAATCTATGAGATTCCCTTTGGAACCAAACTGAGTGAAATCCTCAAGCTTGCCGGTGCTTCCAATGCCATAGCTGTTCAGATCGGCGGCCCCAGTGGGCAGATGATCGATCCCGGCCAGTTTGAAAGGACGATCTGCTACGATGACCTGGCCACGGGCGGAGCCATGACGGTCTTCGGACCTGGAACGGACCTGCTGGAAGTAGTGGAAGAATACATGGAGTTTTTCGTGGAGGAGAGCTGCGGATACTGCACTCCCTGCCGTGTCGGTAATGTACTCCTTAAAAATGCGGTAAACAAAATCAGAGAAGGTAAGGGGCAGCCTGAAGACCTGGACTACCTTGAAGGACTGGGCAAAACGGTTAAGATGGCAAGCAGATGCGGATTAGGACAGACATCTTCAAATCCTGTGCTTTCCACTCTGAAGAACTTCAGGTCTCTTTATGAGTCCCGGGTCAATAAGTCCCAGGATGGAAGGCAGCCAGGTTTTTCACTGTCTTCCGCTGTCAAGGATGCCTCGGAGATCGCCGGGCGGAAATCAGTACACCTGAATTAATAGATGGAGGTTGAAGTGAGTAAAACAGTCACTTTTTTATTAGACGGTGAGGTTATTGAGTGCAGTTCAGACCTCACGATTATGGAGGCAGCTGATGCCGCAGGCAAGTATATACCCCGGCTCTGCTCCCATAAGGATCTGGAGCCCCATGGAAGCTGCAGGGTTTGTACTGTGCTGGTTAATGGAAGAAGCCAGGCCGCCTGTACTCAGCCCGTAGCCGAGGGTATCAATGTTGAGAGCGAGACGGAGCAGGTAGCCCAGATCCGCAGGGATATCATTGACATGCTTTTTGTGGAAGGGAATCACTATTGCATGTTTTGTGAAAAAAGCGGCAACTGTGAGCTTCAGGCCCTGGCTTATCGTTTTGGAATTGCTGCTCCCAGGTTCCCTTATCTGTTCCCGAAAAGGGATGTTGACGCATCCCATCCTGATATTTACCTGGACAGGAACCGGTGCATTCTTTGCGGACGCTGCGTCAGGGCCTCCAGGGAGCTGGATGGGAAGAATGTATTTCAGTTTGTGGGACGGGGACCAAACAAAAAGATTGCCGTCAACGCTCAAGCCAGGCTGGGGGACACTGATGCCGAGAGGGCTGACAAAGCTTTTGATGTTTGTCCTGTCGGGGCTATCCTCCGCAAGCGCGTGGGCTATGCTGTCCCGGTTGGCCGAAGGCTCTACGACCAGAAGCCGATCGGCTCAGATGTGGAAAAACCTGTTGTACTGGAACAGGATTAGAGGAGATGAAGATGGCCAAACCAAAAATTGCTACTACATCCCTGGCAGGATGTTTTGGATGCCATATGTCCATTCTGGATATTGACGAGCGCATTCTTGAACTGATAAAGCTTGTGGATTTCAGTAAGTCTCCCATTAACGACATAAAAACTTTTACCGAGAGATGTGCTGTCGGCCTGATTGAAGGCGGCTGCGCGAATGAAGAAAACGTACAGGTTTTAAGGAGTTTCAGGGAAAATTGTGATGTGCTGGTTTCCGTGGGAGACTGCGCTATCATGGGAGGAGTTCCGGCAATGAGGAATAATATTCCATTGCTGGAATGCCTGCAGGAAGCCTATCTGGATGGACCAACCGTCTACAATCCGGCGGGAAAGCTTCCCTCTGATTCTGAAATCCCACTGCTTCTTGACAAGGTATACCCTTGCCAGGAGATAGTCAAAATGGACTACCACCTTCCCGGTTGCCCGCCTTCCGCGGATTCTATTTGGGAAGCTCTGGTCGCTTTGCTGAACGGCAGGCCTATTGATTTGCCCTATCAGCTGATTAAATACGATTAGAGGGGAGAGTAAAATAAGTGCCTATAAATACTAGTAGTAAACGTATTGTCATTGAACCCGTCACCAGGGTGGAAGGCCATGGGAAGGTGACAATTCTGCTTGACGGCAATAACAGGGTCGAACAGGCCCGCCTGCATATTGTAGAGTTTCGAGGATTCGAACGGTTTATCCAGGGAAGGCCCTATTGGGAGACCCCGGTAACAGTCCAGAGGCTCTGCGGGATTTGCCCTGTCAGCCACCATCTTGCCGCCGCAAAAGCAATGGACTGGATTGTGGGTGGTGAAAACCTTACCCCCACGGCTGAGAAAATGCGGAGACTCATGCACCATGGGCAGTTTCTTCAGTCCCACGCCCTTCATTTTTTCCATCTCGCCTCACCTGATTTGCTGTTTGGCTTCGGGGCAGACGTCTCCAAGAGACATGTGTTTGCCGTAGCCGCTGAATACCCTGAACTCGCAACCCAGGGAGTATTGCTCAGGAAGTACGGTCAGGAAGTAATCAAGGCTACTTCAGGTAAGAAGATTCATGGGACCGGAGCAATTCCGGGGGGTATCAATAAAAATCTGTCAATAGAAGAAAGAGACGGATTTCTCAAGGATATCGACCAGATAATTGAGTGGTCCAAGGGAGCGGTCAAGGTTGCCAAGGACTACACGGTTGCCAATCTCGAGGAACTGGGAGGATTCGGGTCTTTTGATTCGAATCATCTCTCAATCGTCCGCGAGGATGGAGCCTACGATATCTATGACGGCGGACTGAGGGCCAAAACCTTTGACGGAAGCATTATTTTTGACCATATTGAAAATCGTCTTTACAACGAGTACCTGGCCGAAGAAGTAAAAGACTGGTCCTACATGAAGTTTCCCTTCATCAAGTCCTTGGGCCCCGAGGCCGGATGGTACCGGGTCGGACCCCTGGCCAGGGTGAACAATTGTGAGTATTTTGATACTCCGATTGCCGAGGCTGAGCGGAAGGAGTATATGGGGGTTACCGGGGGTAAGCCCAACAACATAACCCTGGCCTATCATTGGTCACGGATGATCGAGATGCTCCACTCGGCCGAATCCATCAGGGACCTGTTGAATGATGAGGACCTGCAGGGTGATGACCTGCTGGTTACAGGCGAGCGAAGAGGTGAAGCAGTCGGCATTATTGAGGCTCCCCGCGGGACTCTGTTTCATCATTACAAGGTAAATGAAGATGACCAGGTTACAATGGCTAACCTTATTGTTTCCACTACCAGTAATAATGAGCCTATGAATCGAGCTGTGAGGAAAGTGGCTGATGAGTACATTTCCGGTGTTCCGGAAATAACCGATGGGCTGCTTAATCATATCGAAGTCGCAATCAGGGCTTATGACCCCTGCCTCTCCTGCGCGACGCACGCCATGGGACAGATGCCGCTGGTTGTTGAACTGAAGGATAATGAAGGCAAGGTGATTGACAGGAAAACCAGGTAATGAACCAGCAGCCGGGCAGGAAGGTTCTTATCCTCTGTTATGGGAACCCCGGCCGTCTGGACGATGGCCTGGGGGCTGCTTTTGGCCGGAAATTTGAACAAGTACGGCCGCAGGGGTTTGATATTGAAATTGACTATCAGCTGAATGTTGAAGACGCAATGACAATATCAGAATATGATTCGGTGGTTTTTGTGGACGCATGTGTAGACGGGGAGGAGCCTTTTCGCTTCAGCGAGGTTGCTCCGATACCTGCGATTTCCTATACAAGCCACAGTGTAGAGCCTGAACACCTCCTGTCACTGGCCCGGGAAATGTTTGGAGCCAGGGCTGAAGGATATGCCCTCGGCATAAGAGGGTACGAGTTCAATTCTTTTGGTGAACAGCTTTCTCCCGGCGCTCTTCACAACCTGGAACTGGCAGTTGAATTTTTGAAGAAGACAGCCCTGGGAAGAAGTTTCCGGGACGCTCTAAGCCCTGTGCCCGCGCGCTCAGGAAAAGGAAGGAATAAGGGGGATTGATATGCAAGATGGAAAGCATGTGATTCTTTGTGTTGATGACGATCCCGATATCTTGGAATCACTGAAAGTGATACTGGAAGCCAACGATTATGTTGTTAAGCTTGCTAATAGTGCCGAAGAAGGACTTCACGTTTATAAGGAAGTCGGGCCGGACCTGTTAATAATCGACCTCATGATGGAGGAAATTGACGCGGGGACGAGTTTTGTCAAGGAATTGAAGGCGATGGGCAATTCCGCTCCGGTATATATGCTGAGTTCAACCGGAGATACTCTCAGTACCACCACTGATTTTAGTGAGCTGGGCCTGACCGGAGTATTCCAGAAGCCCATAAATCCTGAAGTGCTCCTTGCCTTGCTTAAAACCAAGTTGAAACGTGATTGAAGTATAGCTTAAGGATTAGCATTTACGGAGGCAGCAGGGCCCGGGATGTAAGAGGCATAGCCGGTTTAAACCATGTGCCTGCCCCCTTCGGCATTCCAGCCCCTGGTTTCTTCGACTGCTGATTACGGATTGATCAGGGGACTTATGATTGATGAATCCTTGATAATAACCCCGGATGCTGAGGAGCTCACGGAATCCATCAAGTGGCTGATCAGATTAAGGTGGGTTGCCTCCGCCGGGGTATTTCTGGGAGCCTGCCTTCTCAATTTCCTCATCCCCGGGACCCTGGTCCTCTGGCATTTCTTCCTGATCGCCCTGACGATTTTTCTGCTGAATTGCGTTTTTTACGCAATGAACCGAAAATCACTGCGGTTCACCAGGCGCCAGGGTTTTATTTTCCTGCAGATTATCTGTGACTGGATAATGCTCCTCAGTGTTATCCATCTGTCCGGGGGTATAACCAGCCCCGGGACAATGCTCTTTATATTCCATCTGCTGATCGCGGGCTTTCTTTTTTCGAGGAAAGCTTCTTACCTTCTGGCTGTTTTGGCCGCCGCACTCCTTGTTTCTCATGCCCTGCTGGTCAAGAGGGGCTTTATCCAACACTATACCAATCCTCTGAGCCAGGATTACCTTGAATATTCCCATGAAGAATTCCTCCTTTTGGTCTTGCTCCTCCTTTTTGTTTTTGGCATTACTGCCAATTTTGCCTCGGTAATCGCCGGAAGGCTCAGGAGCAGGGAGCAGCAGCAGCTCGAGGCCCTGCAGTCAAAACTCCGTTTTGCCAGGATGACTCACCATCAGCTTCGGGCGCCCCTGTCTGCTGTACAGAGCTCGCTCGATGCCATTCCCTATTCCGGAAGCCTCAACGAAAAGCAGAAAGAACTCCTGAACCGGGCCTCAAGAAGAATAAAGGACGCTTTTAACACGATTCGTGACCTGCTGGATCTTGCCAAAGCTGAGAACGCCGCCAGTGAGGACCATGGAATGAGATGTGTCTTCCAGGAAGCGGTGAAAAAGGCATTTGGTACAGCCAGGGAACGGGCGGCCGGAAAGAATATAGACATAAAGTTCCGGGTTCCCGCAAATCCTGTTTATCTACGCCCCGGCGCCGATGATGTTGACAGGATCATATCCAATCTTCTCGATAATGCAGTTAAATACACCAATACAGGTGGTAATGTGGAACTCATTGCGCGGATCCATGGCGAATATCTCCTGGTATCGGTCAGGGATTCAGGGATAGGGATTGCCCCGGAAGACCACTCCCGGGTTTTTGAAGGTTTTTATCGGACAAAAGAGGCCAAGGCTTCCAAAGAAATGGGTACCGGTCTGGGCCTCTCGATTGTCAAGCAGCTTGTTAATCATTGGGGTGGCAGGGTGAGCTTGAAGAGCGAGATTAATTCAGGATCAACATTCAAGGTTGAGCTTCCGCTTGCCGGCAGCGAGCCGCAATCCAGGAAGCCGGGACGGACCTGAGGCCTGCGGGCCAGCGACGATGCAGTGAGACCTGTGGATTTTCTGGCTTATTGCACACTCCTGTGACAGAATAGGCTGAGGATGGGACCGGTCTTCCAGGGAGCGTTTACCGCCTTGCGGAGGGCAGAAGGCAAGAGTGTTGCACAAGGGAAATCCCGGGTGCTGAATAAACGGGGACGGGGAAGAGCTTAAGGATAATTGATCCATGACTCCAAGCGAAAAAAAATGTACTTTGCTGATTAGCGACGACACTGATTCCAACATTGACATACTTGTAGAGGCCTTCGCCGACGAGTACGACGTGATGGTGGCTACGGACGGGCCATCCACCCTGGAAGCCGTTGAAAAGGGACTGCCTGACCTGATCCTCCTCGACGTAATGATGCCCGGAATGGACGGGTTCGAGGTATGCCGACGGCTCAAGAAGGAAAAACGTTTTGAGCAGCTTCCAATTATTTTTCTGACCGCGATGGACCAGCTTGCCAGCAAGGAAGAGGGATTCAGCGCCGGTGGCGTGGACTATGTGACCAAGCCTTTTGACATCGTGGAGGTCAAGGCCAGGGTCAAGACCCACATTTCCCTGCTCCTGGCAAGGCGGGCGCTGGCCAACCAGAATGTAGTGCTTGAGGAGAAGGTCAGGGAGCGGACCGAGGAGCTGAACCGGACCCAGAACGTTACCATCGCCTCTTTGGCCTCACTGGCCGAAACAAGGGATAACGAGACCGGCTGGCATATCAAGCGGTCCAGGGCTTACGTTGAGGTCCTGATCGAGGCCCTCAAGGATCATCCCAGTTTCGAGGAACTAAGGGACAGGGAGACAGTGGAACTGATCATCAAATCCGCGCCCCTTCATGATATCGGAAAAATCGGGGTTCCTGACAGCATCCTGCTTAAGCCCGGGCCTCTGACCCAGGAAGAGTGCGAGGTAATGAAGAAGCATACACTTCTCGGCAGCGAAGCACTGCGTGGGGCCGAA
>CAZOGT010000172.1:0-6712 GCA_964579015.1 uncultured Acidobacteriota bacterium
AGCCCGGCCGGTGGCCCGGCTGATTTGAATTTATGCCTCATTTAAATTTATTCTTAAACCTGAATAATTTTTTCAAAAAAAACAAACATCAGGACCGGGTACCCGCATGATCCCGGTTGGGACCCGGACTTCCGGCATCGAAGCCGGCTCCAAAACCGGGAGAGAAGCATAATGAAAACATCACTGGATAAAAAAGTTGAACCAATCTACCAGGAGGTACTGGCCCGCAATCCCGGAGAAACCGAGTTTCACCAGGCAGCGCTGGAGGTCCTGGAATCACTGGGCCCGGTACTGGTCAAGCATCCCGAGTTTGCCAATCACCGGATTATCGAAAGCATCTGTGAGCCTGAAAGGCAGATCATCTTCCGGGTACCCTGGGTGGACGACAGCGGAAGGGTCCAGATCAACCGGGGATTCAGGGTCGAGTTCAACAGCGCTCTCGGCCCCTACAAGGGAGGGCTTCGCTTTCATCCCTCGGTTTACCTGGGGATCATAAAGTTCCTCGGATTTGAACAGGTCTTTAAAAATGCCCTGACCGGACTGCCGATCGGCGGAGGCAAAGGGGGCTCTGATTTCGACCCCAAGGGAAAATCCGATGCCGAGGTGATGCGTTTCTGCCAGAGTTTCATGACCGAGCTATACCGGCACCTGGGAGAACACACGGATGTTCCCGCCGGGGACATCGGGGTCGGGGCCCGTGAAATCGGCTACATGTTCGGCCAGTACAAGCGGATCACCAACCGCTGGGAAGCCGGGGCCATGACCGGAAAGGGACTTACCTGGGGCGGATCCCTGGTCAGGAAGGAGGCTACCGGCTACGGCTCGGCCTTTTTCGTCAATGAAATGCTCAAGGCCCGCGGGGAGAGCCTTAATGGAAAAATCTGCGTTGTTTCGGGCGCGGGAAACGTAGCCATCTACACCATCGAAAAAATCATCCAGATGGGAGGGAAGGTCGTTGCCTGTTCCGACTCCAACGGATATGTTTACGACAAGGAGGGAATAGACCTGGGCCTCCTGAAACAACTGAAGGAAATTGACCGGAAGCGAATCAGTGAATACGTAAAGGTCCGCAGGAACGCCCTCTACGAAGAAGGCGGGAATATCTGGAAAATCCCCTGCCAGGTTGCCATGCCTTCCGCTACCCAGAACGAACTCAACGGGATCGATGCCAGGATACTGATCAAAAACGGATGCGTGGCTGTCGGTGAAGGGGCAAACATGCCCACTACCCCGAAAGCAATTAAAATCTTCCAGGAAGCCGGAATTGCCTACGGCCCGGGCAAAGCCGCCAATGCGGGCGGAGTGGCGACTTCGGCCCTGGAGATGCAGCAGAACGCGGGACGTGACTCCTGGTCTTTTGAATATACCGAGGACCGGCTCCAGAAAATTATGCAGCACATTCACGAACTCTGCTTTGAAACCGCCGAGGAGTACGGGGCTGCCGGCAATTATGTCATCGGGGCCAACATAGCAGGGTTTATCCGGGTGGCTGAGGCCATGGTTGCTTTCGGGATAGTCTGACCCGCACTCCCCGGCCCGGCCGGGCCGGGGAGAAAACAAAACAGGAGAGCAAAGACAATCGAGAGATACTTATTGCGGCCCTGCGCCCTGGCGTCTCTGCGTTATTTTCTTTTACTCATCTGCTTCCCCACCCGTAATTTCACGCTCAAGCCCCTGTTTCTTTCTCTCCCTCTGGAAAAAGATGTAGGCCGGAATACCGGCCAGCACAGTAACAATGGCTATGGAGGACTCAAGGGGCTTCTCCATAAACGCAAGGATCAGGATAAACAACCCTGCCGCAACGAAAATCAACTGGAGAAACGGATAGCCCGGCATTTTGAGCTTGCTTTTCCCGGTCATGCGCAGCTTGATCACCCCAATCACCGACAAAAGAGGGAAAATGCCCAGCGCGAAACCCATGTAGGTAAGGATCTGCTCGAATGTTCCGGACAGGCTCAGGATTATGGCGATTGCGCTCTGCAGGAGGATGGCAGTGGAAGGAACCCCGAAACGGGGGTGAATCCTGGCAATCGACTTGAAAAGGAGCCCGTCGCGGGCCATCGAATAATAGACCCTGGGACCGATGATCATGAAGGCGCTCAGGGAAGAAAAAAGCGCGAATGAAATGAGAAGGGAAAAGACTATGTCAGCGGAAGGGCCGAATAGTTCACCCATGGCCAGCCCTCCCACGGAGATCACCCCTTCCATCTCCGCCGGAGGAATGGCATAGAGAAACAGGAGGTTCAGGCCAAGGTAAAGCAGGACGACTGTCACGGTGCCTATCACCAGTGAACCAGGGAGGTTCCGGGAAGGATTCTTGATCTCGGACCCGATATACGTTGCAGCGTTCCACCCGCTGTAGGCAAACATTATCCACATCAGGGACAGCCCGATGGTCTTCCAGCCCCCGATCCCTTCCTTGAGGCCTTCACCTCCGGAAAGGTTGGCGATATCACCATCTCCGGCCATGAAACCCACGGCAATCAACCCGACAACCAGGAGTACCTTGAGGATGGTCAGGTAGTTCTGCACCTTGGTTCCAAATTCAATTCCCAGGAAATGAATGGCCGTGAACAGGATAATTACTGATATGGAAAGGAGCTTCTGGGAAAGGATCGAATTGAAAAAGGGAATCGCCCGGGAAAAATATTCACTAAACCCAATAGCTGAGGCGGCAATCGGAGCTGAAAACCCCACGGTCAGGGAAACCCACCCGGAAAGAAATCCGAATACCGGGTGATAGAGCCTGGACAGGAAAAGGTACTCTCCCCCGGACCCTGGCATTGCAGCGCCCAGCTCGCCGTAGGAAATGGCCCCGCAAAGCGCAATCCCTCCCCCGATAACCCAGAGCAGCAGCATCATCCACGGACTCTTCAACTCGGCAAGCAGCAGGCCGGAGGTGGTAAAAATCCCCGCTCCAATGATGTTGGCAATAACAATATTTGCAGCAGGGAACAGACCCAGTTTTCTTTTAAGTGTTCTATCAGGCATAGGCAAGGATGGTTATTTCTCCGACCGCTTGTAACTTATAGAGAGACCGCCCCCGGAAAGGTTCAAAGTTGTCTCATAATCAGGCAGGCTGCTCACGTATTCATAAAACTCACCCGTTCCCCAGTATCCCCGGCCGGACCCGGATATGTTATGCGCCGTGAAACAACCGCCCTTTTCCAGCTTGGGATCAACATCAATGAAATAATTCTTATACCATCCCTTGTCAGCGTCGCTGAACACAAAATCAAAAGGGCCCTCCAGCTCCCTGACCAGCTGGTGGGCATCGCCCAGCCGGGCGTCAATGTAATCTGAAAGTCCCGCCTCCCTGAAGTTCTCCAGGGCTTCCCGATGTCGGGACTCATCAATTTCAATAGTTATCAGCCTCCCCCCCGTCTTGCTCAGGGCCCAGGCAATCCAGATTCCGGAGTGGCCGGTGGAGGTTCCAATCTCAAGCGCCCTGGTGTAGCCGTTTTCCACTATCAGGTCATGGAGAAGCTGCCCGTCAGAGGCAGGAATATTCATGTCACGCCATCGCCGGGAATTATCCTCGAGGAATCCCCTTACCCTGGCGTCAAGTTCCGTATCCCCACCCACGGGTTGCGCCCGGCAATTGACAGAAAAAAGCAGCAAGGACATAAGAAATCCAAAATTAAAAATCTGTTTCTTGTTCATCGATACCTGATCTTAAATAAAATGATCCTGATTATCCAGAGCAATCAGTCCCGGAGGGCCGCATCTTGAACTCCTTTTCCGGGTTATCAATCAGCAGCTTCCCGGTACCGGGGGCACCCCTCCAGGACAAGGTGCCCGCTAATCCTGCTTAATCTTGTCTTCTGCACCCTGGCGGACAGGATCTCCTCCAGGGTCCGGGCGCAAAGGCTGCCGATTTCACCGCCGGGTATGAAATTGCAGGAACTGACGCTGCCATCGATCGATATGTATATCTTGTTCACGCTGCCGCAGGCCTTGCCCGGAAGGCCGAAGGCTTCAGATGGCGGTACGCAGAGGACCTCAGGAAGCAGGGAAAACCCTTCAGTAGCCCTGGCCAGCGATTCCAGGGAGGAGGACAGTTCATCGGGACCGAGCCCTGCCCCGCAGTCACGGCCCCTTCCCGCTTCAATCAAGGGCTTGACCTGGAACCCGGAAGCTCCGGAATCAACCGCATACCTGTAACAGCTGAGCAGCTCGTCCCGGTTGAGGGCAGTCAACGTGTACCGGGCAATCACTTCAAAACCGGCGGCAACCGCAACCCTGAACCCTTCCAGGATCCGGCTCAAAGAAGCATGGGGCCCCCGAATCACGCGAAGCGTCTCCGAATCCAGGGTGTCAAGCGAGATCTTCACAATCCGAACCCCCTGGCCCCTGAGAAGTCCGGCTGTCTCATCGGTCAGGAGCGAGCCGTTGGTATTGATCCCGCAGGGGACTCCGATGGAACTGCAGCACCGGGCGATCTCGGTCGCCCCCCGGATATTGAGCAGCAGTTCCCCCCCGGTCATCCTGACTTCTGTTACGCTCCAGTTGTGACCTGTGGGACCGCCATCCAGTTCCCGCAGGCGCCTGGTGAACAGTTCATGATCTATGTCCGAACCCGTCTCACCGCCGTCAATATTCACGCAGTGGAAGCATCGCTGGTTGCAGCGGTCGGTCAGCTTGACCTCAATTCCGATCTGTTTTGATCCACTGTTGCTGTTCATCAACCCTTTCCTTGTTCTTCAGCTCACTCCTGTTCATTGCCAGGGCCTCCTCCAGGGTTTCCAGGCCGCCAAGGGGCTCATTGTCCGGAATATGGCCCAGCGTCGGGTAGACAAGGAGGTCGCAATTCTCCTGGACGTCAATAGCCAGGAATCCGTATTCCCGGGGACGTTTTTCAGGATCCTCCCTCAGCTTGATGAGATACACGGGAACATCCCCCAGCTCAGCCATGTATTCCGCCGCCTCTTCCTTTGAACCTTTGAAAGCAAAGTCAAAATTGACCCCGGGAAGGCCTCCCATGGACAGCATGGCATCCCTGAAGAGCACGGCTTTCCGGGTACGCTCCCGGTCGGCCCCGGCCAGGCCTTCTGCATCCGGGACGAAGCCGGCAGCTCTCAGCTTTCCTTCAGTGTGCTGCCGGTCATGGGAAAACCGTATGAGCACATTCGGTCCGGCAAACAAGGCCTCAAGCTTTTCCCGCCACCTGCTTGCGCCGATCCAGTCGCCATTGGTAAACAAGGCAATCCGGGCTTTTCCCATCCGGGAGGAGGCGTGGCGAAGCAGGTCAGGCAACCTTTCATGAAAAGTCGGTTCGCCCCCGGACAGGTTGAGGATTCCAGCGAACCCGGAGTCTTCCAGGACGGCTATCGCTCTCTGGAAATCCTCCATTCTTACTGCTCCGGCCCTGTCAACGCGGCTGAACGTGCAGCAGCCTGGACAGTCAAAATTACAGCGCCGGATAATGCGGAATGTGACCTTGGGCTCAATTTTCAAAGGAACGCGAGAATCAAAAAAATCAGCAGACTCCAAGATAAGGCCTTTCTAACCCGGATTTCTCACCGGTTTTCGCCGCCTCGCTACGAAAACCGGTGAGAAATGCGGGTTAAGTTTAATTCAGGAATGATGCTCCTTCAACAACGGCACAATTTTACCCCTGCCTGTGGGATGGGGCGTTTCCCGCACCACTGACAACATGCCAGCCTGGCGCCAGAGCCCGGCCATCAGGCGTTCGCCCTCTCCGCCTTTCAAAAATTCCTGCAGCAGGTCATGAACCACGCGCCCTTCATCAACTTCGCCGACTTCCGGCGATACCCTGAGCCTGACCTCTGTCTGACCTTTACTATTCTCCATTTCGACCAGCTGGTAGTCAAGCGAGGTACCCCCGTGCCTGAGGACCAGGACATCTTCAATGATCCTTTCCATACTCAATGCCGTCACCGCCATTCCCGCCCCCGTGTACCTGGCATAACTGCGCACCCTGGACAGGTGCGTGGTGAACCCCAGTTTCTCAAAGGCGCATCCGCAATCCCTGGCCCGGACCAGGGCCACGTCCCCAAGCTGCGCGTTGAGCATAACCCTGGGCATCACCGGGTTGAGGGAGGTTAAATAGAGGGGTTTCGGATGTCCCCCGGAGGAGGCATCGTCCTGGACAGCAGCCACCATGTCAGACAACAGGTGAAGCTCGTCATCTTCATCCGGATTGCCGCAACCCATGCCGATAGTGCCTATTTCCGTTGCGGCATAGCGGGGATATACCCTGGCCCCCGTGGCTTCAATTTCCCTCTTTTTGGCACTGGTCAGGGGCTCGCTCCCAACAATCATCACCAGGCCGGAGAGGTCGCTCCGCCTCTTCTTCAGTTCCCCGGCGATCCGGACCGCCTGGCTGACATAGCTCTGGAAGACACAGCTCCCGAACTCTTCCAGCCATGCGATGAGCTGGTCAGTGATCGTTTCCGTCGAATCCAGGGGAACCGGTTCGGGAATCGGCAGCCTGGTCCCGGCCAGTCGACCCAGCCTGGTTATCAGTCCCGTTGCCAGCCTGCTCTCAAGACCCGGGGCAGCCCCGGAGCCTCCGGCCATCTCGAACCACCGGGAAGGCAGGTAACCGACCCTGGCATAGCGCAGCATGTTCCCGATCCCGGTTGAAGCCGGGAGGGCCGGGTACCAGAGGGCCATGGGCGCATCCTTCAGTTCCAGCATGTCGAACATCACCCGGTCATAGAGGGACCGGGCCGCCAGGAAATCGAGA
>CAZOGT010000173.1:0-619 GCA_964579015.1 uncultured Acidobacteriota bacterium
ATCGGCGAGACTTCCCCGTCCCTGGTCTACTCTTCGAAAGGAGAGATATCATCCACCGCATCTTCTCCATCAGGGGCCGTGATGGTTTATCTTGAGAGCTGGGAAGAGAGGGAAAGGCTGGCCCTGATAGCTCCGAATGAAGATGATCACCTGGATGTCAATACCTCATCTGATTTCAATATGCAGCCGGTCTGGCATCCTTCCGGGGAATACCTGGCATGGGTCACGTGGGATCATCCTTACATGCCCTGGGAACAGAGCTGCCTGAGGTTGGCCTCCATCTCCGGTAAGGGCCCCGGCATGGAGTTTTTCAGCCTGGAAGAAGATATTGATTCCTCGGTCTTCCAGCCCTCCTTTTCGCCGTGCGGCCGGTACCTGGCCTACGTGTCGGACCGGAATGGATGGGCAAACCTTCGGATTCATCACTTTCCGTCCCTGGAACTCCTGGCGGAAGTAACTGAAGAAGCGGAGCATTCCGTCCCGGCATGGCTGCAGGGCATGAGAACCATAGCCTGGAAACCCGACAGCAGCGGGCTCTATCTGATCAGGAATTCAAGGGGTTTTGCAAGCCTTGCCGGATATGACATCAAAAGGGGTGCCCTGAGCCTGATCAGGGGCC
>CAZOGT010000173.1:629-6685 GCA_964579015.1 uncultured Acidobacteriota bacterium
TGTCTGCCGGAGGCAGGATCGCCCTGATCGGATCCTGCCCCTCGATGCCTCCACAGATATTGATAACGGATTCCAGTGGGGGGGTCGAGGTGAAGCGAAAAAGCCTCCCGGGAGATTTTGCTCCAGATCCGCAGAAAAATCCTGTTTCCCTGTCCTGGAAGCCTTCGATTATGGAACCGGCTTATCCGGATCCCGGCAGTGCAGCCCCCGGAGGAATCACTGGGTCCCTGGGGCTGGCAAAATGCCACGGGCTTTTTTATAAGGCCGAGGTCATCCATGAAAACGGGGGTGCAGACAGCAGGAGAGATCCATCTCCCGGAGTAATTATGATCCACGGGGGGCCGACATCCTGCTATTCCTCCGAATACGATCCGACTGTGCGTTTTTACACTAGCAGGGGGTATGCGGTGCTGGCCCTGAACTACCGGGGAAGCACTGGTTACGGGAGAGCCTACCGTTCCCTGCTGAATGAGAAATGGGGTGTCACTGATGTTGAGGACGTGAAGGATGCTGCTGATTTTCTCATCAGCAAAGGACTGGTCGACAAAGGGAGAGTTTTCCTGGATGGAGGAAGCGCCGGCGGGTTCACCCTTCTCCTGGCC
This sequence comes from uncultured Acidobacteriota bacterium, assembly GCA_964579015.1. GTDB lineage: Bacteria > Acidobacteriota > UBA6911 > RPQK01 > JAPXNP01. The sequence continues at coordinate 1,232 of CAZOGT010000173.1, forward strand.
ATGATCAGGTACCCGGGTTTCTTCAGGGCAGGAATCTGCCGATACGGGGTTGCCGACCTTTTGATGTTGACCCGTGATACCCATCGTTTAGAGTCCCACTATCTGGATGCGCTTGTCGGGAAGCTTCCGGAATGCGAGGACCGTTATGTGAGGAGGTCTCCTTTAAGCAACGTTGACGGATTGTCTGATCCTGTCGCGTTTTTTCAGGGGGCGGATGACAAGGTGGTCCCCTTGAGCCAGGCTGAAGCAATTGTCAGGAGCCTGGCAAAAAGGAAGATACCACATTTTTTCAAAGTTTTTGCAGGTGAAGGGCACGGATGGAGAAAAAAGGAAACCGTGAAGTCCTATTATCAGGATGTGGAGAGGTTCCTGTCTGAATACAGCTGAACCGCGGAGACCTCCTCCATCATTAATAATCTGCGGAAGGGGGGCCGCTGGGGCCTAACGCGGTCAGGCTTCCTTATTCTCTGCTGTTAAGGAGTTTCCTGTCCCCCTGGGCCAGGATTCTTATGAGTTCATCTTCGAAATAGTCTTTCGCCAATTTCGTTCCCCCGGAAATCCGGGCCTCATATACTTCCCTGCTCAGGTCGATCTGTTCCTGGAGGCGGCTGTAGAGATCACCGTTTTTACGTCCTTCCTTTACAGCATCCTCGTTGTACAGCTTGATCTCTGAAACCAGCAGCCTGGCAAAAGAAAGGGCTTCTTCAGATTCTTCGGGAAGTTCGTCTTCTCCTGCCGCGTCATCTTTTTCTTCCGGGGCAAAAGGCTGTTCAGCCAAAGCAGCCGATCCGGGAGCCGGAGCCTCTACTTCCAATAGTGATTCATCATCACTGTCTTCTGCTTCATGTTCAGAAGCATCCCGGGCCCTAAATTCATCCTCGGCTGTTTCTTCCGGCAGCTCAATCCGAAGCTCTTCATAATCATCATCAGCGGAATCTTTTTCACTGGATTCCCCGGAAGGGAGTTCGATCTCTATGTGGGGCGATTCATCCCAGTCCTCCTCCAGTTCCTCCAGGGCGGCGGAGGCCTCGGAGAGGCCCTTCTTTGTTTCCTCAATACTCTCCAGGAAATCTCCTGCTTCTTCCTCCAGCTTTGAGAAGTCTCCGTTAATTCCGTTAATATCTATATTGAATGATCTTATGAGGTCTTCTGCCGAAATGATGTCTGAATCAAAATCGTCGACGCTGCGGAAAACCTTTCTGGAACTCTCCTGATTCATCTTCGCTTCTGGAATCGCAAAATCGATCGGGCCCGGCAACTGTTCTTCCTCTGGAACATCGCCTATTTCCGGGTGCTCTGCTTCCGGCGCAAGTCTATCTTCCAGGGTTCCTTCATCCGGGACCAGGTCGGCAGCTGCCGGAGCATCCGACAAGTCATGGCTGAGCATGGCTGTAAGGTGCTGGTTTTTAATAACCAGGCCGGCAATACTGACAGCTGATTCGGCGAGATCAGGATCCGGGGGCTCCCAGGATTCACCATAAAGGACCAGAGGCACCTGGTTTCCGAAAACCAGGGGGATGAACATGGCGTATCCGTTCCGGCTGCCTGGCAGGGAAGCACAGGATACCAGCTTGGAGAGATCTCCTTTTATTATGATTATCTGCCTGGAATTTACAGCTGTCCCGAGGAGATCTTCAGCCTCGCCCAGCATAAATGCTTCCTGCTCGGGCCCCTGTGCAAACCCTCTGCTCTTGAGAGGAGTGTACCTTCCATCCTCCAGGCTGAGAACCAGGCCTCGTTCGATAGAGCAGTCCAGGGATTCGAGCAGTCCACTCATGACCCCATCCAGGTCATGGGATGCGGTTATTTTTTCAATTATTCCTGGAAGCAGCCTTATCTTGTCTGATCCCTTGCCGGCATCTGAATTTTTGACCGGAAAGAAGGATTTCTCGAGCCTGTCGAGCCTTTCCGATAACGCATCAAGAGATTTGCTGATTAAATCAAGGCTGCTGAATATGTTCGAGTTTGGTATTTTGTCGGAAGACATTGCTTTATCTCTCCTCGCTTTTTCTGGGTAAGGGGCATAAATGACCCTTACAAACAAATAATTATTACATTTATGTGTGGCGCGGAAAAGATATTTGTAGGATTTTGTTGTCCCCTGCTCCCAGATGAATGATTTTCCGGAACCTGTTGCGCAATTTCGGCCGGTTCAGTTCCGGGGAAGCGTAACAATCCGTTTCTCCGGCTGATTCCGCAGGAAATGTCGTTTGAAGAGACGTTATGGAATTACCTCCGAAACGCATAATCAAGTATACTTTGATTTTTACCGGCAAATTGCCGGGGCAAAGGTGAACAGCGGGACCCAAATCAATCTTCCCTGGCACCCGGGCAATTGGGCCCGGAAAAAAGTTGGCTCCGGATCCGGCGGCTGTTTTGCCGGCAGGGCCTGGAAACGATCCGGAATAAGGAAATTACAGATGTCGATTGATCAAAAAATTCATGTAACAGGAATTCCCAGGTATATTCCTGAGCAGATAAGAAATGAATGCAGCAACAAGCTTTCAGAAGCCGTGAAGGAACTGCTTTTCCGCTCCGGCATGCGAAAGATTAATTTGGCTGTTGGTACGGACAGCCCTGAGGACCGTCTTCCTGATGACTGCGGAGAGAGCAGCAGCCGTCAGCCCCGGTCAGCCGGAAGCAAAAGCAGTGATGAAATGACTGTTGAGGAGAGGGCTGAACAATACCGGGCCCGGGAGCCTCTGTACGGTTTTGATTTTCTGGTTGTTCCTGATGAGGTAATGGAAACACTCCTTTCAGCAGTTGACCTGATTCTTGTGCGTGAACTGGTCTTCAATGAATGGAACCTCAAATCAATTGAGCCTTTTCCCCGGGCGGCACTGAATTTTCACGGCCACCCGGGAACCGGGAAGACCCTTGCCGCTCACGCCGTGTCCAGTTATCTTAAAAAGCCTATTTTGACAGCCAGTTACGCCCAGATTGAGAGTAAATATGTGGGTGACGGTTCCAAGAATGTCGAGGCTGTCTTTCATGCTGCTGAGCGTGACAATGCGATTCTCTTTATTGATGAATCTGATTCGCTGCTTTCCCGCAGGCTGGTAGATGTCACCCAGGGGGCCGAACAGGCAATTAATTCCATGAGGTCCCAGTTGCTGATTTGTCTCGAAAATTACCAGGGGATTGTTATATTTTCCACCAACCTGATTGAGAATTATGACCGCGGCTTTGAGACCCGCATGAGGCATATTCATTTTCCGATGCCTGACTGGAAGTCCAGGCTGCAGCTCTGGAAAAACCACCTTCCTGAAGAGCTGCCCTGTGATCCGGATGTCAATCCCGAGGAACTTGCTGACCTCGAAGGCGTTTGCGGGCGGGACATTAAGAATGCGGTCATTGATGCCGCCCTCAGGTCCGCCCGCAAGGGAAACCTCCGGATAAGCAAGTCTGATCTTGTCGATGCTGTTTCCCGCATTCGTGACAGCAGAATCCAGAGGGGGAAAGAGAAGGGGAACCTGACCTGAAATTTTCTCGGGATGCCGCTGATCCATCCCGGGCACACGGAGTTAAGAGCAGATGTCTATTCTGGAAATGCTGGGGCTGGCCCCCGGGAAAACAAACAAGGAATCCCGGCAGGCGGGAACTGAAAGTGTAAGGAAGATTTCAAGGCAGCTTGAAGATATTGATCCGGAGAGGGCCCGATACCTGGCGGCATTTGCCTATCTGCTGGGAAGAGTTGCTTATGCGGACCGTAACGTAAGCCGGGAAGAATCGGATATGATGGAGAAAGTCCTGGTTGACAGGGGCCATATTCCGGAGGACCAGGCTGTGCTGATCATTGAAATCGCCAGGCAGCAGAACAGGCTCTTTGGCCATGTCGATAATTTCCTCGTCACCAGGGAATTTAATGAACTGGCTACCCTGGAGCAAAAAAAGGACCTGCTGGCCTGCCTTTATGCCATCAGTTCCGCAGACCGTTCTATTTCAAATATCGAGGATGCGGAAATAAGGCAGATTGCCGGGGAGCTCCTGCTGGAACACGCTGATTTTATCGACGTCCGTTCAGCTTTCAGAGAGTATCTTGAGATTCTTAAAAAGGGCTGACCAGGCCTTGTGGTTTATTGTAAGAACATGTTCAGATGGACCTTCCCATTACCAGAGAGTCTTCGCCAGGATTGAGATAATAGTTTTTGTTGCTGCCGATAATTGAAAACCCCGATTTTTTGTACAGTGACACAGCTGCCTTGTTTGACTTTCTGACATCCAGAACTGAATAATTGCAATTGTTTTCGCGGCCCTGCTGTATTCCATATCTAAGCAGGGAACTGCCAATTCCTTCCATCCTGTGTTCCCCGGAGACCGCCAGGTTGGCTATGACCATGATAGCTTTTATTCGGTAGAGCACAATGTATCCGGCCACTGAGTCATCCAGGCGATATGCCAGGACATCCATTTGAGGGCTCTTAATCGCGGAGATAAAATGATTGCGGCTCCAAGGGTTGCTGAAGCTCTCCATTTCTATCCGCACCAGGTCCTCAATAGCTTCGGATTCAACAGGGACAATTACCGCGTTGTTCATCTCTCCATGCAGAAAAAAACTAAAAAATATGCAACTTTGTCTGGGTATAAAGCATCTTTACTGGTGATTTTAGAATAGGAAGGCCGCCAAGGGAAGCCCTAACAGAGAGCCTCCACCATGGCCGGTAAGAGTGAGAATTCAGATGATACAGTCTTCAGCCCTGATTATTGTTTTAATCATTGCCGGTTTTTATGCGTTTCTGTCGGTTTATTTTATCTGGAGAATAGTCAGAAACTGCTGTTCCCGCGAATAGATTTCCTGTCCGCATTGACATTCCCTCCCTGAAAGCGATTAATCCAGATTTTTTCGGCACAGGCAGTCCAGGCAGTCATCGTCAGCTGCCGGCATGGAGCCAATGGATTCCTTTTCGGTCCCTTCCCGTATCCGCTCCAGTATCAGCTCATGTATCATCCTTATGATATCCGGGTGGTTTCCAGCGGTCTTGACGCGGACCATGCGGATTCCGAGACTGGATGCGAGCCCTGCTGCCTCCTCATCAAGGTCATAAATTATTTCCATGTTGTCGTACATGAACCCGACCGGCATTACCAGAAGAGCCCGGGCCCCGAGATCAGCTTTCTCCCTGATGACAGCCTCCGGCGTGGGCCCCAGCCATGGTTGGAACGGAGGGCCGGAACGGCTCTGGAATGCCAGGCTCCATGACCGGAACCCGCATTCTTCGGCAACAAGCGAACAGGTTTCCCTGACCTGTCGCACGTAAAGCGGCGTGGATGAATTCTCTGCCGGCAGGCTGTGCGCAGTGAAAACCAGCGGGGTATCTGCGGAGGATGTTCCTGATTCTGCAAGGGCCTCCTGCAGCCGGGAGGCCTGGGCCCTGATGAAAGAAGGGTGGTTGAAGAAGAGCCTCAGTTTTTTTATCAGGGGGGCGTACGGGCCGGCCCGTTCCCTGGCTTCCT
>CAZOGT010000174.1:0-6582 GCA_964579015.1 uncultured Acidobacteriota bacterium
ATCTCGGCACAGGGCCAGAGGCCGTTATCGGTCTCGCCTTCCTGCAGCGGCTTGCCCACGGAATGCATGCAGGGGATGAAATCTCCATTTTCCCCAAGGATATCCAGTACCCTGGTGCTTACCCTGGTCATGATGTGCATGTTGATTACGACATAGGAGGAATCAGTGATCTCGATTCCGATCTCGGCGATGTCCGATCCGAGGGGACCCATGGAAAAAGGAATTACATACAGGGTCCTGCCCCGCATGCACCCTTCATAGAGCTTGAGCATCCTATCCTTCAGTTCCGAGGGGTCGATCCAGTTGTTGGTCGGCCCGGCGTCTTCTTTTTTTGCCGACGCGATATAGGTATTGTTTTCAACCCGGGCTACATCGGAAGGGTCCGAACGATACAGCACGCTGTTGGGGCGCTTCTCCTCATTAAGCCTGGTGGCTACTCCAGATGCGATCGCTTCTTCCTTTAAACGGTCATATTCCTCCGGCGTTCCATCACACCAGTAGACTCCGTCCGGCCTGCAGATCCGGGCCCACTCTTCGACCCAGTCAATCAGTTTCTTGTTTTTGGTTGGGATTGGATTTAAATAATTGATGCTCATCAAAGTCCTCCATGCGTTCCTTATTAATCAAAGTTTTGCCGGTAATCGGCTTGGAGGGCTGTACTCCTGTATTTCAGTGTGGTTGTAGCCCGATTCATGATCTGATTTTTTGTAGATCAGTGATAGATAATACCTTATATTTCAATTTAATCAATTGTACGGGATTCAGACTCTTCACTTTTTCACGTCATTATTCACCGATAATCGCAGAATGGGGACGGTTTTCAGGGTGCTTGGAGAAGACTGATAACAATAAGGCCCAGGATTCCGGTTGCGAGAAGATAGTAGATGGTGGGAAGGATTGTTTTTCTCAGGGTGCTTCCCTCCTGCCCGAGGACTCCCACGGTTGCCGATGCCGCCACCACATTATGAATGGCAATCATGTTCCCGGCCGCCGCCCCTACTGCCTGGAGGGCTACTATAACTGGAGCTGACAGCATCAATCTTTCAGCAACACTGTGCTGGAACAAGCTGAACATCAGGTTGGAGACCGTATTGCTTCCGGCAATGAATGCCCCCAGGGCTCCAATTGAAGGTGAGAACAGTGGCCATGAGGCTCCCGCGTTGGAGGCCGCCCAGGTGGCCATGGCTACGGGCATGCTGGGAAGGCCCGTCAGATTCACCCCTGAATCCATATAGATCCTGACCATCGGAACCGTGAAGACCAGGACAAACCCGGCGCTGCAAGTCATCCGGAAAGACTCTGAAAAAGCCGTGGCCAGAGCGCGGAACTTCATCCGGTGGATTACAAAGGTTATCAGGACTGCGGTGACCAGGATGGTGCCGGGCAGATAGAGCGGAGTGGATGACGGAGAGATGCCTGTACCGAAAACATCTGTCCACTTGATTGAATATGTCTTGAGTGCTTCACCGATCGGAAGTCCGGGCAGCCGGGTCAGCACCAGGAGCATGGCTGCCAACCCGTAAGGGGCCCATGCCAGCCAGGAAGGAATCAGCCTGACTTCTTCGCTGTTCAGGTCAATCCTGATTGCCCCTTTCCATCCTTCCTCCCATTCATCCTCTCCGGGGAAATCCCAGTTATCGGGGGGTAGCAGGAAATTTCTTCGCGCCGCTGCCGTAACCAGTGCCAGTCCAAACAGGGCGCCGAGAAGGGAAGGGAATTCCGGGCCGAGGAAGATACCCGTGAGCATATATGGGACAGTGAACGCCAGTCCGCTGAAGAGCGCAAAGGGAAGGATGGATAAACCGTCCAGCCAGCTTCTCCGGGATCCGAAGAACCGGGTGAGCATCAGGATCATCAACAGGGGCATGACTGTGCCGACTATTCCATGAAACAGGGCGGAATATGCGGCGATGGTATTAATATAATCGTCAAAACCTATGCCGGCGACGGCCAGTTTATCCAGGAGTTCAGGATTTTCCAGCCCCCCTTTCACCCCGATCAGGATCGGGGTGCCGCAGGCGCCGAAGGTTACAGCCGTACTCTGGATCATCATGCCGATCATTACTGCCGCCATGGCCGGAAAGCCAAGGGCGACCAGCAGAGGGGAGGCTATTGCCGCCGGGGTTCCAAAGCCTGCCGACCCTTCGAGAAATGAACCGAAGAGCCAGGCAATGATGATCACCTGCACCCTCCGGTCCGGGCTGATATCGGTGAATCCCCTGCGGATCGCAGCGATCCCTCCTGAATGCTTGAGGGTGTTCAGGAGCAGGATCGCCCCGAAGATGATCCAGAGGATGTCAAAGGTCGTGAATAATCCGTGAATTGTGGAGGCAACGATCCGGATCAACTCGACCTTCCAGCCCGCGAAAACCAGCATTGCGGTCACCAGGTAGACGATCGGCATCGCCCTCCTTGCCGGCCATCTCAGTCCGACCAACAGGACTCCCGCCAGGAGAATCGGGCTGAATGACAACAGCGCCTGTGCGGTTAGGTTCATCTTGTTCCTTCCTGACTACAGGGGACAGAGGACAATTTCTATTCCTAATACTACTGGGGACAGAGGACAATTACTATCTCAGTCTGCACACCTCCGCTATTCATTCTGCCGCCGGCTGATTCACCTCTGTCACCAGTTCTGCCTCAGTTCCTTTTACAGTTTCCATCACTGTCTTGTCACCTCTGTCCCCAGTAGCACAAGTTCGGAAAGGCATATTCCCGGAGTGTGCGGATGCTGAGAGGCCTGCCAAGCAAAAGTTTTATGATCTCCATCCCATTCGGCCGCTGACACCGAGGATTTTGAATACTTCCGCTGACTTTTTTCCCGAGTTGATGCACACTATATAAGGCATACAGTGATCATTGTTTATGGCTGGCTGATGCGGGGTGCCAGTCGCTTTAATGATTCAGTTAATGGTTTAGCCCCGTTGCCTGAATTTCCTTCCGGCCGGGGCTGAATGGGGGATGCAATGAAAAAGATGATAGCGGTTCTCGTTTTTTTAGTCCTTTTAACGCCTGTTTTTTCCCAGGATTACGAATGGTGGAGAAATGGAACCTATGATCCGGCTGTGCCCACTCCCAAGTCGGTACTCGGTTATGAGATTGGGACGTACCTGACTGATCACCTGCAGATGGTTGATTATATTCACCAGTTGGAAAAGGCCTCCAACCGGGTCCGTGTCATCAAGTACGGACAGTCTGTTGAAAGGCGGGATATGTACCTGCTTGTCATTGCATCGCCTGCAAACCTGGAGAGGATTGAAGAAATCAGGTTGGCAATCCAGCGGCTGGCTGATCCGCGAATCACCGGTTCCCGGGAAGCGGAGCAGATCATCAGCTCAACCCCGCCCATTGCCTGGCTTAACTACGGCACTGACGGCGGGGAGACCGCGGCCTTTGAAACCGCAATCCAGATGGCCTACCAGCTTGCAGCCGGCACTGATGAATTTACCCGGAACGTCCTGGACAGCCTGGTGGTAATTATGAATCCCGTAGCCTGTCCGGACAGCCATCAAGCCTTTGTAGCCTGGATGAAAGCCGCGACCATTGGGCCCCGGGGTACCGCCGACCCCTTTGCCCTGGAACACAATGTGCCCTGGCATATCAGCTCTGACGGAAACCACTACCTGATAGATTTCAACCGGGATGCCTTTGCCCTGACCCAGGTGGAAACCAGGCTGGTGGCTGATGTCCTGCATCACTGGAAACCGCAGGTCTGGGTTGATAATCACGGTGAACCTGAGGAATATTACTTTGCTCCGTTCTGCACTCCAATGAACCGGAATTATCCTGATGAGCTGAGAAACTGGGCAACCGAACTTGGGGAAAAATGTTCCAAATATTTTGACATGATGGGATGGTCGTACGCCAAAGAAGAAACCTATGACCTCTTCTACCCCGGTTACTGGGATTCCTACCCGGCATTCAGCGGAGCCGTTTCCGCTACCTTTGAGACCAACGGCGGGGGATACAAACACCTTTCCTGGGAAAGGCCGGACGGAAGCATTGCAACCCTGCAGCTGGCTGTACACGGCCACTTTATGACTAACATGGCCACCCTGGAACTTCTTGTTGAGAACCGCCGGGATATTCTCAGGTATTTCCGCCATTTTTATGAAAGTGGAATGGAAGAAGTAAAGAGCGAGAGGGTAAAAGGTTACGCTTTGCTGCCTGGCCAGGACAGAAAAAGACTGACAGATCTTTTAGAACTTCTGAAAAGACACGAGATCGAGGTCTACCAGGCAGACCAGGACCTGTCTGTTGCGAAGGGACGCAGTTTAATGGGTGGCGAAACGGGACTTCTGCAACTCCCTGCCGGCAGCATTCTGGTTCCCCTGGAGCAGCCTCAAAAACGGCTGGCCAAGGCCTTGTTCGAACCTGCCCCCGAAATTGAAGAGCAGTTTCTCGAAGAAGTTGAACGTCTTCGGAAGATCAACCGCAGCCTGGGAGAGCAGGTTCAAAAGGAAAGGCTGGGATTCTATGACGTGACATCCTGGTCTCTTCCTCTTATCTTCGGGCTTGATGCTGCCGAGATCGAGTCGGAAATCACTCTTGATAAGTTCAGCCGAATTGAAGGATCCCCCTCTTCCCTGGGCAGTGTGGACCGGAAGGCTGAGTATGCATACCTTTTTTCCGGCCGGACGGTTTCCGGGGCGGCCCTGGCAGGACGGCTCCTGCAGGAAGGGTTTAAGGTCGGAGTCACAACCAGGGCTTTTCAGAATGCCGGGAGATCCTTCCAGCCCGGAGATTTTGTCGCCAGGGTGGAGAGGAACCCGGATGAGATTCATTCGCGGATTGCTGAACTTGCCGGGGAAACAGGAGCTGAGGTTTTAGCGACAGACAGTTCAGGCAGCGAGTCGGGGATTTCCCTGGGGTCCCGGCGGATTATTGATTTGAAGGAGCCTGAGATCATGGTCCTGGCCGGGGATCCGACCCGGGCCGTGGCCTTTGGATCCGTGTACAGCCTGCTTGAACAGAGGTTCGGATTGAAGTTCACAGCGGTCCGGTGTGACTATTTTGAGGAGGTGGACCTGTCCCGGTACAACGTGATCATCCTGCCTGACGGCTCAGCCCCGGGCTACCAGAAATACCTGGGAGAATCTGGAAAAGACAAGCTGCTCAACTGGGTACGAAACGGCGGAGTTGTCATTGGCCTGAAGGATGGAGCCCGCTATTTTACCCTGGTTGAAGGGAGTCCGGTTGATGTCAGCTTCGTTTCCACCTTCAGGAGTTCTGAAGATGGTCCGGAACAGCCGATTGAGATTCATCCGGGTTCGATCTTCAGGGCTGACATCAATAGTGATTATTTCCTCGGCTATGGATATTCGGGCCAGGTTCCGGTGCAGGTGACAGGCAACCGCTTCCTTAATCCCACCCGGAATGGGGTCAATGTCGTCTCATTCCCTCCTGAGTCCCATATCGGCGGCCACAAATGGGAATACACTGAGCGGGTTCTTGATGGGAAAAGCTACCTGGTGGATATACCGACCGGCGATGGGCATCTCCTGCTGTTCGCCGAAGACCCTACCTTCAGGGCCTACTGGAGAGGACTGGACAAGCTCTTTATCAACGGGGTCATCCTGGGGCCTTCGTTTTAATAAGTGAGTCTGCGCTTTGCCTGGTTTTTGGATTTTCGTGACTGCGCAGGATGGAGGATGAATTAATGGAAGTATTAATACAAATCGTTCAGGTTGTAATCGCTCTGGGAATTCTCAATGTCTGGCTTTTCCGTTTCGGAAAGCCTACCGCATGGCGCGCCGGAGAAGCCCGGAATATGAGGGAGGAGTTTGCCGTCTACGGTCTTCCTTCCTGGTTCGTGACATTGATCGGATTTCTCAAGATCTTGCTGGCAACCCTGCTTATTCTTGGGCTTTGGATGCCTCAACTTACGGGAGCCGCTGCAGCCGGCTTGGCGGTCCTGATGCTGGGAGCAGTGGCGATGCATATCAAGGTGAAGGATCCGTTCAAGAAATCCCTGCCCGCCCTGGCGCTTCTCTTCCTGTGCATCCTGGTGGCTGCGGCCTCCTGGTAGGCCGGCAGGGCTTCCCTGGCGGGAAGAAATCACAAATACCAAATCTCAAGGGATACTGCCTGTAATTATCCGGGCTAGGATACCGCTTTTCCCACGGCCTCTGTGGATTTAAGGCCGGAAAGGGTGTTGCGGACAACCTCTTCAATTTCCCGTGAAAACCAGACCTGCGGCATCTCCTCTGCAGATTCCAGGCCGCTCGGCTGCCGGAACCTGTTGAGCAGCTCGGTCCATAGAACCAGGTTTCCGTCCAGGTCGCGTGGGATCTTGTTTTTCACTGAATCATCCAGGGGCCAGGCACCGGGAAGCTTTTTCCCGATCAGGATTCGGCTGAAAGTGATTTCCATTTGTTGTTGCAAAGTACAGTCAAGAGCCCTGAAAATTTCTACGAGGCTCTCAGGATTGTTTTTTTTGCCAGGGGAGAGGTTATCCCCTGTAAGGTTAAGCAGCACCTTGAAATAGAGTTCCAGGGAAAAGGCTTTCAGGATATGGCTGGGTATCAGTCTTTCCGGCTGCTGAAAAGACAGCCCGTTGGTGTTCTTACTGAGAAGCCATGC
>CAZOGT010000175.1:0-6577 GCA_964579015.1 uncultured Acidobacteriota bacterium
CTCGGACCTGCGAGCGAAAGCGAGCCACTGGCACTGAGATCTGTTCGAGCTTCGAACTGTGCGGGGTGCGCGGTGCAGGACGGTGAAAAACGACGCCACCGGCTGGGTTGGATCATGCAGGGGTGAAACCTGGGAAAAAACCACATCTGAAATCGGGAAAAAGAGGTCAAAAGCGCGGCTTAGCTTGTTTTCCCGACCCCGATACCGATTCCGATACCGACCCCGAGAAGTGGCGCACGCGCGCAGATCTCCTGATCTGCATCTGCAATCAACGCCGCCGAAGGCGGCAGCAACTGAAGAGCCGTTTACGCTTACGTCGTGACCCCCCAAGTTTCAGGTTGCCTTCGTCCTGAGATAGGTTGTCACTTTGCAGGTTTCAACGATTCGGATGAAACTTTTTTTTACATTTTAATGTACACTTAGGCAGTGTCCCGGTGCAGGGACATTTTATTTTGTAGTAAAATAGGACTAATTTAGTCCGGATTAATTTGGAGTAATCATGTTCAGGATCAGCAAAGTATCGGATTATGGTCTAAGGCTGGCACTGACACTGTCCCGCAGGCACGAGAGCGGGGACAACTACAGTGCCAGGGACCTGTCGCGGATAACGGGGCTGCCGAGGCCGATAGCCAGTAAGGTCCTCAAGATCCTGGCCCGGGAGGGGATCCTTTCCTCGGCAAGGGGCGTTAACGGAGGGTATCGTCTGGCCAGGGAGCCCGGGTTGATTTCAGTCGGCCAGGTTCTCAGGGCACTGGAGGGCCCGATCCTGATTAAAGGGTGCCTGGAAGAGGATTCCGGATGCGGTAATTTTGAAAAGTGTACGATTCGTTTTAACTGGGGCCGCATCAACAACTCGGTCAGCCAGGTGCTGGATTCAGTATCCCTGCCCGAATTGATGGCCCCGTTAAATGACGAGTCCTGCCTGCAAATATCTGAAGCGGAGATGGATGGAGGATTATATACCATCTCCAGGGTACGGTCCTCCTGAACGGCGTACTGGCCCTGAACCCTGATCAAGGGGAATACGAGCAAGGGAATATAACGATGGCAACAGAAAAAGAAGACCTGCAGCGCATAGCTGAAGAGGAATACAAATACGGTTTTTTCACGGACGTGGAATCAGATTCGCTTCCTCCCGGGCTTAACGAGGAGGTTGTAAAATACATTTCCGCGGTGAAAAAGGAACCTGAATGGCTTCTGGAGTGGAGGATGAAGGCTTACCGGAGCTGGCTCAAAATGAAAGAGCCGCGATGGGCTTTCCTCAGATACCCTGAAATTGACTATCAGGACATTATCTACTACTCCGCCCCCAAGAGCCAGAGTGACGGGCCTCAGAGCCTGGATGAAGTTGAACCTGAGCTTCTCGACGCCTACAACAAGCTGGGTATCCCCCTGGAGGAGCAGGCGGTACTGGCCGGAGTTACCGGGGTTGCAGTCGATGCGGTGTTTGACAGCGTTTCCGTCGCCACCACCTTCAGGGAGAAGCTCGCGGAAGACGGCATCATTTTTTGCTCCATGAGCGAAGCTGTGCAGAATCATCCCGAACTGGTCCGAGAATATCTTGGTTCGGTTGTCCCGATTTCAGACAACTATTTTTCGGCCCTCAATTCAGCTGTTTTCAGTGACGGTTCTTTCTGTTACATCCCCAAGGGTGTCAAATGCCCGATGGAGCTCTCCACCTACTTTCGGATCAATGCGGCCAAGACCGGCCAGTTTGAACGTACCCTGGTGGTGGCTGATGAGGGGAGCTCTGTCAGCTACCTGGAGGGCTGCACTGCTCCGATAAGGGACGAAAATCAGCTTCATGCCGCAGTGGTGGAACTGGTTGCCCATAAGGACGCTACCATCAAGTATTCGACAGTCCAGAACTGGTATCCGGGAGATGAGGACGGCAAGGGAGGCATCTTTAATTTTGTAACCAAGAGAGGCAAATGCCTGGGGGACAATTCCAGGATATCCTGGACCCAGGTGGAAACCGGATCCTCGATTACCTGGAAGTATCCCGGGTGTATCCTCCAGGGAGACAATTCGATCGGGGAGTTTTATTCGGTTGCCCTTACCCGGGGAAGGCAGCAGGCGGACACCGGGACAAAAATGATCCACCTGGGCAAGAACACCAGGTCGAACATCGTCTCCAAGGGGATATCCGCGGGACGGGGGCAGAATTCCTACCGGGGCCTGGTCAAGATCGGCAAGGGTGCCGAAAATGCCCGAAATTATACCCAGTGCGACTCAATGCTCATCGGGGACAGGTGCGGCGCCCACACCTTTCCTTACATAGAGGTGAATAATTCATCCGCCAACATGGAGCACGAGGCCTCGACAACCAAGATTGGCGAAGACCAGATATTTTATTGCCAGCAGCGGGGTATAAGCGCTGAGGACGCGGTATCAATGATTGTGAACGGGTTTTGCAAGGAAGTGTTCAAGGAGCTCCCGATGGAATTTGCTGTGGAGGCTCAGAAGCTTTTGGGCGTAAGCCTGGAAGGCAGTGTTGGATAGCAGGTGTCAGGTGAGGGGGGCTGAAGGCGCCCCGGAGAACGGGACAGGAAATATTCGGAGAAATTAGTAATGTTGAAAATAGAGAATTTACACGTTAAAGCAGAAGGACAGCACATTCTGAATGGAGTGAACCTGGAAGTAAAAGCCGGAGAGGTCCATTCCATCATGGGGCCCAATGGTTCAGGAAAGAGTACCCTGGCCCAGGTGCTTGCAGGCAGGGAAGGATACGAAATCGTTGAAGGCAGCGTTTGGTATCAGGGCGAGAACCTGCTTGAGCTCGATCCTGAAGAAAGAGCCAGGGAAGGAGTTTTTCTGGCTTTTCAGTACCCGGTTGAAATCCCGGGAGTCTCGAATACCTACTTCCTGCGGGCCGCTGTTAATGCCCAGCGCAAGCATCGGGGTGAGGCGGAGATCGAAGCTGGAGACTTTCTAAAACTCGTCAGGGAGAAGGCTGAGCTCCTTAAAATGGATCCCAGTCTGCTGAGCCGTCCTGTTAATGAGGGCTTTTCAGGAGGAGAGAAAAAAAGGAATGAGATCTTCCATATGGCGGTTCTGGAGCCGGTCCTCGGAATTCTGGATGAGACCGATTCAGGCCTGGATATTGACGCCATGAAAGTAGTGGCGGAAGGGGTCACAACTTTGCGCAGCCCTGACCGGGCCTTTATTGTTGTTACTCACTACCAGAGGCTGCTTGACTATATAGTCCCGGATTATGTGCATGTTCTGTCCGGCGGAAAAATTGTCAGGTCAGGGGATAAGTCCCTGGCACATGAATTGGAACGGTCTGGGTATTCCTGGGCCAGCACCATTTGATTAGAGAGAAGTGAGAGTGAGGACAGAAATGTTGGAGAATATATCATTGCCCCGCGGAGAAAAGCTGGCGGAATACGCTTCACGCCTGGAAACCATCCCGAAAGATGGGGCCCCTGCCTGGCTTGAAGAACTCAGGTATTCCGCGGCGGATGCAATAAGGACGTCAGGATTTCCCCATGCCAAGCTTGAAAGCTGGGAGTTTTCCCAGGTGCGGAAGGTGTTGGCCGATACCTATGAGGGCCCCGCGGAAGTCTCCCGGGACAAGGTAAGGGAACGCCTGAGCAATCCACTTGCCAAGACAGGGGTCCCTTCGTTTGTTCTGATAAATGGAGTCCTTGAGCCGGGCCTTTCAGACAGCGCAACCCTGCCGAAGGGGCTCCGGCTGATTCCGGCTTCCGAACTGGGCCAGTACCCTGACCTGCACAAATGGATCAGCAGCCTCTATGCGACAGGAAGTGCTGAACAGTCCTTCACAGGGCTTAACCTCGTGCTGGGGAAAAGCCCGATGGTTCTTTATGCGGAACCTGGCCTGAAGCTTGAACAGGAGGTCCAGGTTCTATCCTTTTCTTCGGGAGGCATCGGCCACCGGGCCATTGTGAGTCCCGGGCTGTTCGTTTTTGCCGGAGAAGGTTCATCGATCTCAGTCCACGAGATTCATACAGGCCTGGATCAGGGCAGATATCTTTCGAATGCATGCACGGCTCTGGCCCTGGCATCGGGAAGCTCTGTAAACCATGTGAAAGTAATAGCTGAAGGAACGGAAAGCTATCATCTGGGAGGCGTTAAGGCAGCGCTGGAAGGAGAGAGCTCCCTAAAAACCCATACGATAATGAGTTCCGGAAGTATTTTACGAAATGAGGTTGAGACAGATCTGAACGGAGAAGGCGCCAAGGCTGAACTATTTGGATTATACTTGGCCGAAGGCCGCCAGCAAATGGAAAACAGTACCTGCATAAATCACAATAAGCCTGAGTGTGTCAGCCGTGAACATTACAAGGGAATACTCAATGATCAGGCCAGGGCACTCTTCAGGGGAAGGATTGTGGTTGCTGAAGATGCTCAGAAGACTGATTCAGAGCAGACTAACAATAATCTTCTGCTTTCGGCTGATGCAAGGATCAATACAAAACCACAGCTGGAGATTTATGCAGATGATGTGAGCTGTACCCATGGCGCCACGGTTGGCCAGCTGGAAGATGAGAAGATTTTCTACCTGCAGTCCAGGGGAATATCCCGAAGCCAGGCCGGAGCTCTGCTGGTCAGGGCATTTGGGAATGAGATCATCGCAAAGATTGATTCAGATAAGCTGAGGGATGTCCTGGAGGAAGGTCTTCTTTCGACAGTAGCCGGGAAATGATTCCCTGATGTGTCAACAACAGGCGCAACAGAGCGCCAGGGGGATGAAGAAGCATGTTTCAGAGAGGCGGAGGCGTGATGACGAATGAAGGATCCGGATCAACCCAGGCTGAATCTGGGGGCGGCAGGCCTGCCCTTTTCGAGAAAATAAGGGAACAGTTTCCAGTTTTGTCACGTGAGGTATACGGAAAAAAGCTTGTATATCTTGATAATGCGGCGACTACCCAGAAGCCGCTGAGGGTCATTGAAAGGATAAGTGACTATTACCGTAACGGAAATGCCAATATTCACCGGGGAGTTCATTTTCTCAGCCAGGAGGCAACGGAGGCCTATGAAGGAGCCCGAACGGAGGCCCAGCATTTTGTAAACGCCGCTGAAACCAGGGAAATTGTATTCACCCGTGGAGCAACCGAGGGCATCAACCTGGTCGCCCAGGCCTTTGGCCGGCTGAAAATCGGGAGGCATGACGAAATCATCCTTTCCAGAATGGAGCATCATTCCAACATTGTTCCCTGGCAGATCCTGAGTGAACAGGTCGGAGCCGTGATCAAGGTGCTTCCCATGAATGAAAGAGGGGAACTGCTGCTTGAGGAACTGCCGAAACTGATCACTTCACGAACCAGGATCATCTCAGTGGTCCACGTATCAAACGCCCTTGGAACAGTAAATGATGTCCGGGAAATCATAAGAATCGCCCATCATCAAGGGGTACCGGTTCTGCTGGATTCAGCCCAGGCTGCACCCCACATTCCCCTGGACGTACAGGACCTGGATGTTGATTTCCTGGTCCTCTCCGGCCACAAGGTCTACGGGCCGACCGGAATCGGGATTCTATATGGTAAGGAAAAGTATCTCAGTAAGATGCCTCCCTACCAGGGCGGAGGTGAAATGATCGGCTCAGTGACATTCGAGAAGACGACTTATAACAAGATTCCCTTCAAGTACGAGGCGGGGACTCCCAACATAGCCGGGGCAATCGGGCTTGGGTCAGCCCTTGAATTTGTCCAGGATATCGGGATCAGGAAAATAGCAGCCTATGAAGATGAGCTGTTGGCGTATGCGCACCAGGTACTGGCGGAGACCCCCGGTGTCAGGCTGATCGGAACTGCGGCAAATAAATCAGGATCGATTTCCTTCATGCTCGAAGACTTCCATCCTCATGATGTAGGGACCATCCTCGACCAGGAAGGCATAGCAGTACGGACCGGACACCACTGCACTCAGCCGATTATGGACTTTTTCGGAATCCCGGCTACGGTCAGGGCTTCCTTTTCTTTTTACAACACGTTTAAAGAAGTGGACGCTCTAGCTGAAGGACTAATCATAGCCCGTAAGGTACTGGGCTTGAGTTCCAGGCATAACTGAGCGGGTTTGCAGGAGCATGACATGACAGGAAGCAACAGCCCTGAAGACAGGGTCCAATTCAGTGGAAAAGCTGGCGATAAGCCCCTTTATGAAGAAGTTATCAAAGCTCTCAAAGAGATTTATGACCCCGAAATCCCGGTTAATCTATATGACCTGGGTCTTATATATGAGGTTAAGGTTCTCGAAGACAGCAGTGTGCAGATTGTAATGACACTCACGACGCCTTCCTGCCCGGTGGCGGAAATGATTCCAGGACAGGTGGAGAACCGGGTCCGTTTTGTTGAGGGGGTCAGGGATGTGTTTGTAAAGCTGGTCTGGGATCCTCCCTGGAACATGGACATGATGACTGAGGAAGCCAAGCTGGAACTTGGGTTTTTTTAACGGATTCGGACCGTGGCATGAGCATCCTGCTCATGACCGCACCGCCAAGACCCAAAAAGGGAATGAAAGAGTCCTGCAGGAAAGGAGTAGCGAACCATCCCAACCCGCATTGAAATAAACGCCGCCGGCAGGCGGCAACAACAGTGAAGGCTGAAAGCCT
>CAZOGT010000176.1:0-3531 GCA_964579015.1 uncultured Acidobacteriota bacterium
GTATTATCAGGGTGTAACATAAAGTCCAGTTATGAGAGGATACCTGAACAATAGTTCATAGGCAAGTCTGGTTCGGCAGGAGTTTCCCCATTTTTCGCGGGTGAGGATTTTTTTTAAATAGGGGTCGGGGGATGTGATGAGTCCGGATAGTGAAGAATCAAGATTCTCCCTGCACCGAATACTTCGGTTGAGGAGGGTTGGTGCGGAAATCAGCGGAGAGGAAGCAGGATCGTGATTTGCAGTCCGCCATCAGGGTGATTGTCAGCCTGTACCGATCCCTCGTGAATTTTTACGGCCCGCTCGGTGATGGCCAGCCCGATGCCTGACCCCCCTGAAACCCTGTCCCTTGACGCCGCCAGCCTGTAGAAAGGGGTAAAGATCCGGTCCAGTTCAGCTTCAGGAACACCTTCTCCATGATCCCTGACTTCAATCCTGGCGTATCGGTTATCGTTCACCTGGACCTTCTCCAGCGCAACAGTCACTGTGGAGTCCTTCACGGTGTAGCTGACAGCATTGCGGACTACGTTCTCCAGCGCGCTGTGGAGAATCTGTTGATGCCCGGTGAAAGGAACCTTTTCCTCACTGATCACCCTGACCTTGATATTCCTGTTCTTGCCTTCATATCCAGCATCTCCGGCAATTTTTTCCAGCATTTCCCCCAGTTCAAAGGATTCGGCCCGGGAATTGAAGGTGCCGCTTTCCATCCTGGAGAGGGAGAGAAGCTGTTCGATCATGCTGTTCAAACACCGGGATTCCTGTTCGATTCTATCCAGGGCGGGAGCCCTGCTTTCCCCTGTTGAAAGACGGGCCAGCTCCAGAGCCACATTGAGGCGGGCGAGGGGAGAGCGAAGCTCATGGGAGACATCCCGAATCAGCCGGACCTGGCTCTTGAGCAGCTTCTCAATCTGTTCAGCCATCTGGTCGAAATCCCTGGCAAGATCAGCCACCTCGTCTTTCCTGGTGCCCATGGAACCCCCGACCCTGGCCGAAAGATTTCCTGCCGTAAGCTCCCTGGTTGCGTTCCTGAGCCTGCTGATGGGAATTGTCAGGTGCCGGGCCAGGATGAAGCAGAGGATTCCGGCCAGAATTATCACTGCGAAAAGGCTGAGTATCATTTCCCTGGTCAGGTTGTCGTATGCTGAAACCCTGAACCTGTTAAAGAAATCCATCTGGCCCCGTGCCCTCATCAGGGTTTCAACCCGTGTGACGCAGTCATACCGGTTATTGGAAGAGGAGATCACACGGATGCCGATAAAAGGGGGGTCGTGAAGCTCCGCTCTCCGGGATTCCCGCATTTTTTGAACCAGTTCGGCTGCCGGAGGAGGAACGGAGGAATCCCCGGTTATCTCTCTTCCGCTGCTGTCAAAAATAAGGACTTCCCTAAGATGGGGATGGTTTTTCACTCTGCTCTTTAAGGCCTCAACCCCCTCATCCTCGTAGAGGTTAACCGTGGAACGGAGGTTCCGCATCAGCCCCTGGCGTACAAATCGGGCTGATTCGAGAGAGGGATCCCAGGTCCTTCCAGTGGGAACCGGAAGAGCCGCCATTGTAACGATAACCAGGGCGGCGCTTACCAGCATTATCGTGAGCCAGAACCATCCAAAGATTTTCAGGAATAATCTGTTCATTTTCATCCTGTATACGGTTCACTCTTTAGCTTTGCCGAAGATGTATCCGGTCCCGCGTACGGTTTTAATCCTGGGCTCGCCATTGTCCCTGGGGCCTATTTTCCTTCTCAACTGGCCGATGTGTACATCAATGGAGCGGTCAAGAGGCGAAAAATCCCTTTCAAGCACCTCCTGTGAGAGAGTTTCTCTGGTCACTGTTTCACCGGCTCGTTTCATGAGAGCCTCAAGGAAATCAAATTCAAGAGAGGTGATTTTCATGGGTTTGTCATAAAGATAAACGGTGCGCGAAAAAGGGTCGAGCCTGATACCTTCTTCCTCAAGTACCTGCCTGTTTCCCTGGGTGGCAGTTCCCCCTCCATTAATCCTTCGTAAAATGGCCCTGATCCTTGCCAGGAGTTCGCGGGGATTAAACGGTTTGGGGAGATAGTCGTCAGCGCCCAGTTCAAGGCCGGTGATCCGGTCCGACTCATCTCCCCGGGCGGTGAGCATTAAGACAGGGACCTGGGAAAAGCGGCGAATCCTGCGAAGCACCTCCAATCCGTCAATTCCCGGCAGCATTATGTCGAGAATCACCAGATCAAATTCTTCTTCCAGTATTCTCCGTTCTCCGGAGATCCCATTATGTTCCACCGAGCAGTCAAATCCTTCAAGGGACAGGAACTCAACCAGGAGGCTGCACAGTTCAATATCGTCATCGACTATCGCTATTTTTCCCATCTGAATCAATTGCTCCGATGCCGCCTTTATCATTTATTCTCCGAATATTGTAAACCAGAAAATCTGGTCCAGGGCGATTTCGTTCCCGATCATTTCTCTCTTTTCCCGCGTTGAGTGAAGGGAATCCTTCAAAATCGTGAATTATCAAAGGGTAGCTGTAGACGATTTGCAGAAAAGAAAGGCGCAATAGCTGGCAGGAAGGTGCGGAAGAGGTAACGGCGGGAATTATCAGTCTGTTACAAAGATATAACCCGAACCCCGCACGGTTTTTATGCGGGGGCCTCCACCTGGCCTGTTCCCGATTTTCTTTCTCAGCTGACTTATGTGGACATCAATGGATCGGTCCAAAGGGGTGAAGTTTCTTCTCAGTACCTTCTGGGATATCGTTTCTCTTGACACCGTAATGCCTGCACGGCCCATCAACGCATCCAGAAAATCATACTCCACCGAGGTGATTTCAAGAGGGGTAGATTCCAGGTAGGCAGTCCGTGACGCGGGGTCAAGCTTCAAGCCTTCAAATTCAGTCAGCTTAACTCCGGCATTCAGTGAGTGGGTCGCCCTCCGGTACCTGCGCATGACGGCATTGACCCTGGCCAGCAGCTCTCTCATGTAAAATGGTTTTATCAGGTAGTCGTCAGCCCCAAGTTCCAGGCCCAGGACTCTGTCGACTTCATTACCCTTGTGGGAAATTATGATTACCGGGATTTCGGAAGTTTTCCTGATGCTTCTCAAAAGATCCAGCCCATTGATGCCTGAAATCATTACGGCCAGAATAACCAGGTCAAAATCATCTTCCAGGAATTTTTTCTGCCCTTCAATGCCGTCAATCTCAACCCGGCACTCGAAACGCTCTTCTTCCAGTAAGGACTTGATCTCTTCGGACAGAGCGATGTCATTTTCAACAATCAGTATCTTGGTTAGTGCGTTGGTCTGCCCGAATCCTGATGCCATAATGGATGCTGGTTACTCCTGTTTAGACAAGTAGTTTGAAGATTTGAACCTGATTTATCCTGGTAGCACCCCTGGGCCTACCTGCAATTATTGACAGGCCGCTGACCGGAATGTCATAAGTTCACCTGTTATAACTCTAAGTCGAATTACGGAATTATGGTAAATATGTTTCAGTGAATGATAAAAATAATCAGTTTTTGTAATGGAATGAGAAATCTTGGAGGTTCTTATAAAC
>CAZOGT010000176.1:3541-6567 GCA_964579015.1 uncultured Acidobacteriota bacterium
TTCGTCGGTACCCAGTTTCAGCACAATAGGCCTTCCGTGGGGACAGGTGTAAGGGTTGCGGCACTGGAAAAGCGAATCGACCAGCCACTCCATTTTTTCATAGCTGAGTACGGTGTTGACCTTAATTGCGGCCTTGCAGGACAGGGAAATGGCCATTTTTTCCCGCAGACGTGTTATTTTTTCGCTGGAATCAGTTTCAGAAAGCTCATTAAAGAGGCTGGAATCCTGGAGCCGGTCATCAATAAGGTCCCGGATGTTGGCTCCTTTGGCCAGCACTGGAACCGCCCTGACCATGATTGTACCGGTACCGAACCAGTCAATATCGTATCCGTTGCGATTAAGGTGTTCAAGAATCCTGTCTGCCAGGACGGTCTGTTCGGGAGTAAGGGTCAAGGTTTCAGGAAAAAGGAGGGCCTGGGACGCCATGCCCTCCCGGGTGGAGAGCGCCTTGAGGGCCTGTTCATAGAGAATTCTCTCGTGGGCGACATGCTGGTCGATCAGCATCAGGTCATCCTGGTCGGCGGCAACGATAAAGCTTTCCCTGAATTGTCCCAGGATCCGGTGTCGGCCGGTTTCCGCCTGGCTTTCAACGGCAGGGCCCCCTCTCTCTTCCGAAGGGATGCTCCCGTGATTGTTTCCGGGAGATTCCAGGGGTCTTTCCCGGGGATCATCCGGAATTGACTGTCCGAGAGGCCTCTGCCTGAAATCAAAATTGCGGTGGCCGCCATAGCTGCCCCCCCGGAATTCTTTATGTGAACCGGCATTCCCGTCCCTGTAGAATGGAGGACCTGAAATGTATGGTTCGATGGGCATGTTCAGGGTTTCGGTCCTGCCAAGGTCCAAGTCACGGGCTATCCTGGACAGGTCCGGCTCGGGTTTATGCAGGAGCAGTGCTTCTTCGATTGCATGGTAGATGGCGCTATGGACTTTTCTCGAATCATTGAACCGGAGCTCGACCTTGGCCGGGTGGACATTAACGTCAATCTCCCTGGGTGAAATCCTTATAAACAGGACTGTAAAGGGGTATGAGGAGTGGGGCATCTGGTCCTGGTAGGAAAACCTTATGGCATGGGTCAGCACCTTGTCCCTGACCAGCCTGCCGTTGACAAACAGGTACATGGAGTTGGCATTGTTCCTCTGCTCGTGGGGCAGGGATGTAACCCCGTTCACCCGGACTCCACCGCGTTCATAATCCATTTCCACCAGGCTGGACTGGGTTTCCTCCCCGAATATCTGAAAAATCCTTTCCTGCAGGGAGCTGACTGCCGGGGCATCAATTATTTTTCTTCCTTCATGTTCAAGCCTGAAGCTGATGTCCGGAGAGGCCAGGGCGTAGGAAGTGACAAACCTGGAGACGTGGCTTAACTCGGTACTCCTGGTCCTGAGGAATTTTTTTCGAACAGGAATATTGAAAAAGAGGTCTTCTACCAGTATCTCGGTACCTGGGGGCCAGGCGATTTCGTTTTTTGCGGTACAAACTCCACCTTCATACACCAGTTCAGAGCCGACCGGGTTGGAGTGGCTCCCTGATTCGTCAAGGGCTGCGGTCCTTACCCGCAACCTGGAAACCGATGCAATGGAGGGGAGGGCTTCCCCGCGGAAACCGAGGGTGCGAATCTCCTGCAGGTCTTCAATGGTGGAAATCTTGCTGGTAGCGTGATGTTCAAAGGCCAGCTCAGCGTCTTCCCGGCTCATCCCGAACCCGTTGTCCTTCACCTTGATTCGGGATTTACCCCCGTCAGCCAGTTCAACAAGGATCTGAACTGCTTCGGCGTCAATGGCATTTTCAACCAGCTCCTTTACAACCGAGGCAGGGCGCTCGACAATTTCCCCTGCTGCAATCTGGTGTGCCAGTACTTCTGGTAGAACCTTTACTTTTGCCACGTTTTAATTATCCGGAAATGATCCGGAGGAGCCCAGGCTCAAGGGCCGCTCCTCCTATTGCCGGGATTTCCCGGAATCGATCTCACAGGTTTCCCGGATTTCTGCCCTTTAACATTTTTCCTGTCAGTCCCTGATTCTGATGTGCAACTCCCGCAGCTGTTTTTCATCCACTTCGGAAGGGGCCTCGCACATCAGGTCAATGGCCCTGGCGGTTTTCGGAAAAGCTATGACATTCCTGATTGATTTCTCGCCGGAGAGCAGCATGATCAGGCGGTCGAGGCCCAGGGCGATTCCCCCATGCGGGGGAGCTCCGTAGCGCAGGGCCTTGAGAAGGAAGCCGAATCTCTTTTCTGCTTCTTCGGGTTCGATTCCCAGTGCCTTGAATATTTTTTTCTGAACGCTGTTACGGTGGATACGAATTGAGCCTCCACCTATTTCAAGGCCGTTAAGAACCACGTCATAGGCCTTAGCCTTTACCTTGCCCGGGTCTGTACCCAGAAGGTCAAGATCCTCATCCCTGGGTGAGGTGAAGGGATGGTGGGTCGCGGCCCAGCGATTTTCCTCTTCCTCCCATTCCAGCAGGGGGAAATCCAGGACCCAGAGGAAGTTGTACTTCCCGTGGGGTATCAGGTCGTGCTGCCTTGCCAGGTGGAGACGCAGTGCTGACAGTGACTCATGTACGGTCTTATTTTTTCCGGCAACCATCAGAAAGGTCTGGCCCGGCTTAATCCCGGCTGCAGCCGCAGCAGAGGCCAGTTCTTCTTCAGGTACTGCCTTAGGCAGGGAGCTTTTAAGGCCTTCATCAGTCATCTTGATCCAGACCAGCCCGCTGGCCCCAAACTGCCGGACATATGAAATCAGGTCATCGAGCTCCTTTCTGGAATAGTTCTGCCCTTCAGGAGCGGCTATGCCCTTGATATACCCCCCATCCTTCAGGATTTCATTGAATACCTGAAACGGAGTGTCCGCGAAACAGCCGCTCACGTCAACAAGCTCCAGGCCGAAGCGGGTATCAGGGCGGTCGGTACCGAACCTGTTCATGACTTCCTCGTAGGAAAATCTGGGGAACGGCGTCTCGATGTCCTGATTGATAAGCTTGAAGACCCTTGCAAGCAGCTTCTCAACGACTTCAAAAATCTGTT